>JAADGC010000150.1 GCA_013152585.1 Chloroflexota bacterium | reverse complement strand
CGTACTACAGCCTGCGCTTTATCACCAGCGACGGTCGTACACATGTTTTCGGTTATGGCTGCAGTCCCAAACAAGCAGACTTCCTGCGCGGCAGTGCTGAACTGACGGCGGGATACGACGTGACAGCGCCTGCCAGATTCAAAGCCCTGCTGGCAGCTTATCTCACGCCCTGAGCAAGCACTCTGCACACCCCGTCCTTTTTTTTGACTGGAGTCTGGCGAAAACGGAAACCGTCCCCTATAGACACATTTCCGGCCACGAATTTTCACGAATCAGACGAATTATTTGCCAGGTTTTTCATGAAATTCGTGAAAATTCGTGCCAAAAAGAAAAACGCCCGGGCCCAGTTCTTAAGTTGCCAATCACGAACGAATGTGCTAAAATAATGCTCAATTATTGCTGTTACCGCCTACCTGCCCGTCCTGACTTCATTTGCACACAGGAGAGATCTCGTGAGTTCTAAAAAAGATGGTAAATTTCAGGTTCTGGAAACAACCCTGAACAACCTCAATAAGCGCTTTGGCGAAGGCGTTATTATGAAATTGGGAGAGGCGACGAACATGCAGGTCGACTCTATCCCCACCGGCGCCCTGCCCCTCGATATCGCCCTGGGCGTGGGCGGACTGCCGCGTGGGCGTGTGGTCGAAATCTACGGACCGGAATCGTCGGGCAAGACCACAATGTGTCTACACGTCATTGCCGAAGCCCAAAAACGCGGTGGCATCTGTGCGTTCATCGACGTCGAACACGCCCTGGACCCGGCTTATGCCGAGCGCATCGGCGTGGATGTCGATAATCTGTACATCTCTCAGCCCGACACCGGCGAGCAGGCCCTGGAGATAACAGAGGCTTTGGTGCGATCCAGCGCCATAGACATTGTGGTTGTTGATTCAGTAGCCGCCCTCGTGCCCCGGGCTGAGATCGAAGGAGAGATGGGGGACAGTCATATGGGCTTGCAAGCCCGGCTGATGAGTCAGGCGCTGCGCAAGCTCAGTGGCGCCATCAAACAAACGAACACCATCGTCATCTTCACCAACCAATTGCGGCATAAGATTGGCGTTATGTTTGGCAGCCCCGAGACCACCACCGGCGGCATGGCCCTCAAATTCTACGCTTCCGTACGGCTGGACATCCGCCGTATTCAAGCCATCAAAGATAAAACTCAAAATGTGGGCAATCGTACCCGAGTAACCGTGAAAAAGAACAAGGTGGCGCCTCCTTTCCGTGTGGCCGAGTTCGACATCATGTTTAATGAAGGCGTCTCGCGCACGGGTGCCATCATTGATCTGGGCACGGAAATGGACATCATCGAAAAACGGGGCTCGTTTTATAGCTTCGAAGGCACCCGTCTGGCGCAAGGGCGGGAAAACGCCAAGCAATTCCTGGTCGAAAATCCCGATATCGCCAATCGTATCGAACTGCTGGTGCGCCAGCAAGCAGGACTGCCCGTTGATAAAACCCTGTTGGCCGCCAGCCAGAGCGCAGCCGCACCGGCAGCTACCAAGGCTTAGGAGTCGTCCCGAAAGGAGTTCGCGTTTTTGACCTACGCGAGGGGGTCAGAAAGACTGCGAGACCCTTCGCTTCACTCAGGGTGACAAATGCCCCGCCAGGGTGACAGGGCCCCGCCAGCAAGGAATGTTATTCCTGGACGCTACCTTAGTCGGCAGACGAGGGCGCAGATGGTGAGGTGGGCAGCCAGACGGTGAAGGTTGTCCCCTGGCCTTCTGTACTTTCGAATTTGATGCAGCCATGATTGGCTTCTACCAGATTTTTGGCGATGGCCAGCCCTAATCCAATCCCATGGGTTTTGGTGGTAAACAGGGGTTCAAATATCTTGTCGATCATATCGTCAGCAATACCGATGCCGGTGTCCTGCACCCGCACGAACAACGCAGGCAGGGGCTCGGTGGCCCCTGGCCAACTCCCATCTTCGACCCAGGCTGCCTCCACCGTCAGTTGCCCGCCTTTGGGCATGGCCTGATAAGCATTGAGGACAAGATTAGAAAAAACCTGATCCATGTGCAGTGGATCGGCCCAGGCAAGGGGTAAGTCGGGTGAAGTTTTTTGCTGCACGGTGATGTTTTCGGGACGCTCAAGGCCGGCCAGCACCACAGCCAGCAATTCAGGTATCACTATCTCCCGGGGCTCGGCCTGTTTGGAGCGTGTCAGATCGATCAGGCCCTGGATAATGCGCGATGACTTTTTGATCTCGGCACTGATGATGTCCAGATACTCCGTTATTTTGGCATCGGCCTGGGGCTGGATCAGGCGCAGATAGTACACGGCATTGGTCATTACACTCAAAGGATTGCGGAGTTCGTGGCCAACGCCTGCGGCCAACTGTCCCAGCATCGCCTGCCGTTCCTGCTGCCGCAACGCCTGCTGGGCAGCTTCCAGTTCATGTGTGCGCTCAGCGACCATGTCCTCCAGGCGCTCGTAGTATTGCTGCAGAAGATCCAGCGCCTGTTTTTGCTCCGTGATATCGCGGGCCACACCCTCGATAGCAATGAGATCGCCGCTGTCATCATACACGGGACTGCTGCGCTGTTCAATCCACACGGTACGCTTTTCTTTATGTTGCCAGCGGATAGGGTTGATGGGAAGGATTTCTTTGTCGTGTTGGATCGCATCCTGAATGATGTCTGCATTTTCGGGATGCACCACACGTAAATAAAAATCCGCATCGGCCAAACACTCTGCGGGTGTGTAGCCGAGCACAGCCTCGACAGCCGGGCTGATGTAACTGAGGTGGGGCGTTGGCAGAAAGTCGAAGCGAAAGATGATGTCTTGCGCATTCTCAGCCAGGCGCCGAAAACGCCGTTCGCTATCCCGCAGCGCCTCCTGTTCCCGAGCCAGTTGCACACGAAAGAAGGCATTTTCCAGCGTAAATGGTAATTTGACCAGATAGCCAGGATGCTTGACCAGATAATCGGCGGCGCCGAAACGCATGGCGGCTGATGCGCTTTTCTCATCCCCCTGACCCGTCACCAGCACCACCGGCAGATCCAGATGTCGCTCGGTACGAATCAGATGCAGAATATCCAAGGCATCGCGGCCCGCCAAGCGATAGTCCAATAACAACACATCGAAATCAGCTTCCTGCGTAGAATCGGCTGGCAGTCGTGCCAGCACCTCTTCTCCGCTGCGCAGGAATTCGAAAGTGATATGTGCGGCTTCGGCCTCGAAATAACGCTGGGTGAGATCAATGTCGGATTTATGATGCTCGGCATAAAGAACACGCAGCGGCCGTTGCAGGCGCAGGACAGAAAGACGATGGCGCTTGAACACGTCTTGCAAGGTTGTGACCAGGCCTTGGGCAAATCCATGGTCCTTGGCATGATAGTCGTCAGCGCCGGCGTGCATGGCAGCCACCGCCGCAGATTCATCTCCCAGGCCGGTCAATACCACAATGGGGGTCGTCACACCCTGCCGGCGCAAATCGGCGATCAACGTCAGGCCGGAACCATCGGGCAGTGCTATGTCGGCCAGGATCACATCATAGCTATTTGCGAAATCCTGCAAATGAGCGCGGGCGACAGCCAGTGTGGTGGCAACTTCTAGATCGATCTTGAACTTCGCAGCCGCTAATGCCCGCCGTACAAGCTCGATGTCAGCCGTATTATCTTCAACATAGTAAACTTTCATGATCAAACCGATCCACGGTAGGGCTCAAAGATCAATAAACAGTAGCCAGATGGAGGGGAGGCGCCGTGGCAACGTTGGCAATGAGGGAGGGGGTAGGCGGGTAGAGAAAATACTTATAAAGAAAGAAGATGAACCACAAGATTGCACAGATTGCATAAATTCTTCAATTTTCTAATCTGAGTAATCGGAGCGATCTGTGATTACCTTTTTAGCTCCGGCTTGGCCGGGCGAGGAAATACGGATGGCTGCTTCAATCCAAGAATGGCTTGCGGTTGAGGCCGAACCAGTAGCGTTTTACTTCGCCGATCATATCCAGAAAGGAATCAAAATCAATCGGTTTGACCAGATAGGAGTTGGCTCCCAACTGATAGGCTTCTTGAATGTCGGCCCCCTGCGCAGATGAGCTTAAAATAATGACCGGTGCCACACAAAGATGGGGGTGCGCTTTGAGTTGTTTCAGAACCTGGAAGCCATTCACTTTAGGCAGTTTGAGGTCTAGCAACACCAGGCCGGGCAGAGGGTCGCCTGCTTGCCAGGTGTTGACGGCAACCAGTACTTCCGCCCCATCCCGGAAGAGCTTGATGTCATGCGGGAAGTGGTGGTACGCAAAAGCCCGCAAGGCCAGGTCTCTATCCATACGGTTATCTTCGATCAGCCAGACCACCGTATCTTTATAGCAAAGCGATTTCATCGTGGCACCTCCACAAAGAAGGTTGCTCCCTGCCCCTACTGCCACATAAGCGGCCGCGGTTGAAGCCCCAAGATAGCTGTCGTCTAATGCAGGGATGCTTGTGGGGGGCGCGCAGTTGCTCCATGATATAAATCTCTCCGATTATAAAGTGGAAGGTGCTCAGTCATAGTATACTGCAACAATACGAGTCATTCAACCACGAACGAGTCTGAATAAATACATGTTTCGTTATATTCGCGAGCAAAATAGTGCAAATTCGGGGATGCCATGCCCGAATTTCAACGGTAGCCGTCAGCGAAAGCCTGGTTTTGTTCCGATAATGGGACGCGAGCGGGCGCAGTGGGTAAGAATCTGAACGGTAAACAGAGATCAATGGTTACAAAAATCACCTTCGTGTGCATCTTTTGGTGATTGTTGGAGTAGGCGTAGCGAGTGGAAAGGGTCGATTGGAACCTATACGCGAGGCATTTCGCATGTTAAGTTCCGGCGAGGACTTTGTATTATCAGACGGAGAATCCGATTCGTCGCACCGGTGGGGAGCGTGGGATTTGAGCAGAGATCACTTCGTGTAACATACACACTAACCATTGATCTTCGCCCCAGCCTGTGTTATGCTACGGTTTTCGCGGCTCCTGCGTCTAGCGAAGCTGCGCCTCAAACAGACAAGAAGCAAACGCTGATAACATCGAATCCATTGGAGTCTCCGTGCCCATGCTTTTACGTGAAAGAGTCTCAGATCACGCTTACATATTCCGCAGCAATCTTTATGCCCAGGTCAATGCCGGCCTTATCACCACTAACGATGGCTGTGTTCTCGTCGATACCCTGCCCTTTCCCCAAGAGACCGCTGAAATCCAGCGCTTTGTGCGTGAGCGGCTGCACAGCGAAGTGCGCTATATCATCCTCACCCATTCACATGCAGACCATGTCTACGGCGCCTTCCTCTTCCCCCGCGCCGAGGTTGTCGGGCACTTGTTGTCGAGGGAGCTGATGATCAAACACACACGCCCGGCCCTGACCGAAGCGCGCAAAAAAAACGCCGTCCTGGCCAATGTCTTTCTACGGCTGCCCACGCTACTCACCGAAGACGAGGCAGCCATCCGCATTGGTGGCACCACCCTCAACTTACGGCATAGTCCCGGCCATTCTCCCGATGTGCTGACGGTCTATTTCAAGGATGAAAAACTCCTCTTTGCCAGCGACACGATCATGCCCATCCCCTTCTTTGCCAACGGCAATATCGATGATCTGCGTCGTTCCCTGCGTGCCATCCTGGAGATCCCGCGGCTGGAAGACGTGGTGCAGGGGCATGGCCCGGTGCTGCTGCGCGGTGAAGTCAAAGACGTGTTGGCGGAGCAACTCGATTATCTGAATCAGGTGGAAGCCCATGTGGAACAGGTGCTGGCCAATCATGGCGGCAAAGCCGAGCTGAACGCGCTCAGCACCGAAGACTGCGGCATCCCGCCCACAGTGCTTGATGGCCTGGTACTAAAACTGCATCTGGCCAATATGGCCACGCTGTACGCCAAACGCCGCAAACAATTGCAAAAGGCTGCTGCGTAAAGAGAGCTCAACGCCGAAGCGCAGAGTGGGTTTAACGCAATGTCGCCAAGGGCGCAAAGAAGGCAGAAGGTGGACAGTGGTCGGTGGGGAGCGGTCAGCCTGTTCTGCGGCGCCCCGGTGGGGATTCGTCGTCAGAGGCAGGCGTACGAGCAGGCCGTCGCCCACCGATGCCTCGCCGCAGGGTGTGCCAGGGCGTAAAGTAGATAAGAAGAACAGCATACAAGGCAAGACCCCCAGCCCTCAACATCGTCAGGCCCACGAGGATGAAGATCAGGAGGATCATGCGTAGCAAGTCTTTGCCAAAGAGTGGCTTCCCTAAATCGGTCAAATGCACCGTGCGAGCATCCATCACATAGATGGGAAGATAGCTGAGGGCGCTGGTGAGCAGGAAGGGCCAGCGCTCGCGGGCGGCGTGGGCGATGGCGGCGGGAACGGTGGCGAATAACGGCGGCATCTCCTGCCCCAGCACGTCCCACCTGGCGAAGGCAAAAATGACATCGAGAAAACCGGCAAAGATAAAGTAAAAGAACAACAAAAAGAAGGGATAGGCCAGGAGCGTCTCCCGATCACCCTGGGCGATCTGGTAGACAAGCAGGTAGATGAGGCCCAATAGTAGGCCCGCCAACCAAATGCTCCAGGCCAGATCGGCCGCTGACCACTGGTCGCGCACGGCCAGGATGAGGGTGATGATGAAAGAAACGAAGGGGAGGATCAGGGAAGGGAGAGCTTTCATAGGGCGTTTCGAATTGCCTTGAGGGCCAAACATCCCGGTGCCGACGAACGAACAGGGGGTAGTAATGTATGGCCGGTGTTATTTATAGACGCAAAACAGGGCCAAAAGGGGACGGGTTGGAACAAGACGCGTGTGCTCTTTTTGGAAGTGTGCCATGGCACCAGCCAGTGCGTCAATCCGTCCCAGCGATTGATGAAGTTTTACTTTTTATTCGGGCAATACCCCTCGCGGCCGCGACAACGCCGACTGGAAGTCGGGCTCTTCAGGCCTGCGGCCAGAGGTCGGGCTGCGCCGACCGATCTTCGTCACATGGAGAGTCGTCCGGCGTTACCGACCCCGTCTCTCCCCCTCTCTCTCCCACCGAATCACCCACCAAGATCACACCCCACCGCCCCACTCAAAACCCATTCGTTCCATCCTCTTAATTCGTTGTCATATCTGAAGCATATGACAACGAATATTGGGATTAAACGAATCCCCGCCGTCCCCACCTGTGCACAACCTGGCTCACGTCTGCCCCCAATTTGGCTCTCGCCGACTGGAAGTCGGGCTCTTTAGGCCTGCGGCCAGAGGTCGGCCTGCGCCGACCGATCTTGTTGACAACGAGGCGCCGTTTCGGTGGGCTGTTGTCAACACGTCCGGTTCCCGTACAGCAGCCATGCCGGGCGAGCAATTCCCCCGCACCAACGTTGCCGAT
>JAADGC010000024.1 GCA_013152585.1 Chloroflexota bacterium | reverse complement strand
GGCTCTTGCAAAAAATGCAGATAATCACCTTCGCCCTGGCCGCTGATCGACAGGTCTAAACGCTCCAGGATTTGGGAGATCATCTGCGCTTTGAGCTCGGCATCGCTGGCCGACCAGGTGCGGGACTTGATCTCCACGAAGGTGCCGAGGTTCTGGGGACGGGAAATGCGATCAAAGTTAATGGCGAACTCCGTGTCCCCGAACAGGATGCGATAGCGATTGCGCCACTTCACGATCTCGAGTTCGTGTCGGGGGGCAAAGTATTCGCGATAAAAGCGCAACGAGTAGGTGGCCAGCGCTGTATAGCGAGAGCGGCTGAGAATCACCGAATCCTGATACTCCCGTTCGTGGATGCCTTCCATCAGCGACAGTTGATAACTGGGGCGCACGGCCAGTGATGCCGGGGAGACGCCTTCTTCAGCGCCCGTGAGCTCATTATCCTCACGATAGCGCAAGTAGCGCCGCTCCTTGCCGCCAAACAGGAAATAGGTGTCGAATTGTTGGCGTACAGATTGTTTGACCACGGGGAAGCCTGATTGCCGCAAGCGCGCCTCCACGGCCTGTAAATCATCGACCTGCACCTTCACCTGCACTTCGAATGTCTCTTGCTGCTCAAAGTCACCAATGGCCACGGTTTTATTCAGAAGACTGCCCTCTCGCTGCAACATAAAGGCGTCGATTTCCTTGCCGATCTCTACCGCCCGTTGCTGCACGGCCTCCAGGTCGATAGTGAGATGCCGGCGGTCGCGTAGCAACTGCCGGCCATGAACCCACACGTGCCGGACATCTGTCGCTTTAGCGGCGTAAATGAGATAGCTGTAAATGTTGTTGGTGCTGAGATGAAAGCGAGGGGTGGCGTGCGGGGCGCTTTGATCGACAACCACGATGTCGGCCAGTTTGCCCACTTCCAGGCTGCCGATGAGATCGTCCATGTGCAAAGCCTGGGCGCCCTCGATGGTGGCCATGGTAAAGACCTCCGAGGCCGGTAACGCCGTAGGATCACCGGTGGTGGCTTTCGGCAGGAACGAGGCCAGACGCGCTTCCTCGAACATATCGAGGTCGTTGTTGCTGGCGGGACCGTCTGTGCCGATGCCCACCGCCACACCGGCCCGGCGCATCTTCAGCACCGGTGCAAAACCTGAGGCCAGTTTGAGGTTGGATGAGGGGTTGTGAGAAACCCCCACATGATGATTGGCCAGCAGCGGTATCTCGTGATCCTGAATGTGGACACAATGGGCGGCAATGACCCGGGCCTCGAACAAGCCCAACCCTTCCACATACTCGATGGGAGGGCGGCCAAGGTCTCGTTGGGAATCGTTTACTTCCAACGCCGTCTCTGACAGATGGATGTGAATGGGGGCGTTGGTTTGTAATGCCAGGCTGACGGATTCCTTGAGAATATCCTCGGTGGTTGTATACGGGGCGTGGGGCGAGATGGCGGGCGTAATCAACGGATGGTCTTGCCAGTCGGCAATGAAACGGCGGCATAAGGCCAGGCTCTCGTCATAGGACTCGGCATCAGGCGCCGGGAACTTGAGAACGGTCTGGCCGAGCACGGCCCTCATGCCCACTTCGGCGGTGGCACGGGCGACAGCGTCTTCGAAATAATACATGTCATTGAACGTGGTAATGCCGCTCAGGAGCATCTCCGCACAGCCCAGGCGCGTCCCCACATCGCAGAAATCAGGGCTTACGAACTCGCGCTCCACCGGCATCATATAGCCCAACAGCCACACATCCAGGCGCAGGTCATCCGCCAGGCCGCGCAATAACGTCATGGCGACATGCGTATGGGCGTTGATCAGGCCGGGGATGATGATCTGGCCGCCACAATCCACCACGGCATCGGCCTCTACCAAACTTGCCACACGTTCTGCCGCCCCCACGGCCACGATCTGTGATCCCAGAATCGCCACAGCGCCGGGCGTATACACATCACGCTTGGCATTCATCGTCACCACGGTGCCATTGGTTAACAGTGTATCGACTTTTCTCATAGGATCTCATCTCCCTGGTCACCATCCTCGATAGCATGATCGGTCAAAAGGACACGACCGCTGACGTACGTCATCAGGATGAGGATGCCGAGTGAAGCCACGCACCAGGGACAGATGGCATGGATTATGAACAATTCGGTGTAGGTGAGATACATCGAGAAAAGCAGGCCGACAAAACTCAAAGTGAAAACGGTCAGCTCTCCCCAGTCCCGCCACAAAGACGGCCAACGTGGGCCCAGCCATTGCACGAGGAACAGTCCCACATACCAAATCAGCCCCAAGTAAGCGACGGGGATGCCCAGCAAGTAGGAAAACTCGCTATTCTGCACGGCATGACAATTGCCTACTCCCCCACACACAGCCTCTGTATTCGTCAGCTTTACCCAGCTCAAATAGCCGGCAATAGCGATGCCGATCAAATTCAGGGTCAGCAACCCCTTGCGTGCCGGTATGTTCATGCTGCCCCCTATTGCGCTGCGGCTTCAATCGCTGCCCGAAAAGTTTCGGGATTGAAGTCGCCCTGATATTTCGTGCCGTTGATCAAGATGGTGGGCGTGGCATTGATGCCGCGATTGCTGGCCTCGTTATTCTCGCGTAGCATCTGCTCGTAATGTTCCTGCGTATCGAAACAACGGTCGAACTTCGCCGAATCAAGTCCGATATCGACTGCAATAGCCTTGAGCGCGTCCGGCTGCACTATCCGGGGATTGCTGCGAATGCCGGCGTAAAGCGCATCGTGATATTCCCAGAATGCGCCCTGATCGGTCGCACATTCGGCGGCAGCTCCGGCCACGATGGAGTCGGGCCCGGAAACAAAGCGGTGATGATATTCATAGCGCACAGTGCCATCGGCAACCAATTCCATGATCGTGGGCTCTAACTCGGCCGTAAAGTCCTGGCAGTGCGGGCACTGAAAATCTTCGTATACCTGAACGACAACAGGGGCATCAGCAGCGCCAATGACGCGCCCGTCTACGGGCTGACCCAGGCGCTGGGACAGAGAAGACCCATCGCTGGGCAGAGTGGCTGTCTTATTGCCTGGTACGGCTATCGCAATCAGTACGACCACCAGGGCAAGCGCCACCGCTCCCCCAATCCAGAGGATATTGTGGTCGGAACGGCTGTCATCAGAACGCTCGGATCGGAGATGACTGCCTTTATGCGGGACAGGTTGTGTGCGTTTTTTACTCATTGTGGGCATGGCTCCTTGGTAATACGCATAGATATAATGATCGCACAGCGAGGACGCAGTGCGTGTCAACGATTATATCACAGCCTACACCGGCGGATGGAATTCGCCTTCCGGGGTCTGCGTCAGGATTTTCGATTCAGAGCTCCGGGAGGTGGCAGGGCCACGACTTGAGACGGCGGCGCGGACACCGCCGCATCCGTGGTGCAGCGCCCGAGAAAAAGGAAGAAGCCGCCAACACCGATCTCTGCTCACGCCGGGCTTTGCCACACGGGAGCAGACGGGCTACAATGAGGTCTTGTGGCTGGCGGGGCGATGTTCATCCCTGCTTGCCTCACCATGCCATGACGTACCCTGACCGATTCGCCCCCCTGACGGCGCGCTGGCCCGGCCACACAGTGCTGCTGCTGACGCTGCTGGCGCTGCTGATCGCCATCCTGCCGACCGGCCAAAGTGCGGCCTTGCTGGTAGCGACCACGGCTACGGTGCTGCTGCTACGTTGGCCGGTGTTGGGCCTGTATGGTCTGGCCTTGGCCCTGCCGGTGGGCCCTCTGTTTCGCTGGCCGTTGGGCCCTGCCGCCGTGGGCGTGCTCGATGTGCTGCTGGCAATGACGGTGGCGGCCTGGTTCTTGCGCCATGTGGCCCTGCGGTCGGCACTGCGCCCGGCCCCCCTGCTGTGGCTGCTGGCGCCTTTCGCCACGGTGCTGCTGTTCTCGACACTGGCGGCCCAGTCGCTGACACAGGCACTGCCAGAGCTAGTGAAGTGGGCAGAAGTGCTGCTGCTGTATTTTGTGGCGGCGCAAATGCTGACTCCCCGGCATCGACTGGGAGTGGTGCTGGCGCTGCTGGTAGCAGCCACCGGCGAAAGCCTGATCGGCCTGCGCCAGTTTTGGCTGCGCATCGGCCCCGAAGCTTACCAACTTGGCGCCTATTTGCGTGCTTATGGCACCTTTGGCCAACCCAACCCCTATGCCGGCTATCTGGGCCTGAACCTGCCGCTCGGACTCGCCCTGACCCTGGGATGGGGCCAGGCACTCTCTCATCAGACCGGCTTCCGCTCACGCATGAGGGTGCTGGCATTCCTGCTGATCACCGCCGCCATGACTTTGCTCATCGGCCTGGGCCTGCTGGCCAGTTGGTCGCGCGGGGCATGGCTGGGCGCGGCCGTGGCCTCGATAGCCGTGCTGGCCCTGGCCTCGGGCCGAAGCCGGATGCTCTTGCTGGCAGGTGCTGCCGCCACCGTGCTGGCGTATCCGCTGCTGCCGCCCGCTATCAGCCAACGACTCAGCGATATTGGCGCTTATTTCGGCATCTGGAATGCCCGCAACATTCCCATCACCGACGCCAATTTCGCCATCCTGGAACGGGTGGCGCACTGGCAGGCTGCCTGGGAGATGTTCGCCGATCATTTCTGGCTGGGCGTGGGCATTGGCAACTGGGATGTCAGCTATCCGGCTTATGCCATCCCTCCCTGGTTCGATGCCATGGGCCATGCCCACAACGTGCTGTTCCACTATGCCGCGGTGGCGGGCATCTTCGGCGCTCTCAGCTTTGGCTGGATGTGGTTGGGCAGTCTGGCCGTAGCGTTGCGCAGCGCCGTCAGCAGTATCACTCAGCAACGTTTCATCGCCATCGGCATTGTCGGCTTGCTGTTGCACCTCTCGATTCACAATCAATTCGATAATCTTTTCGTCCAGGGCATGCCCTTGCTTTTTGCCCTGGCTCTCAGCCTACTTCCCCTCCCCCACCTCAACACACCTGTTCCCCAGCAATGAAAAATACCGTTTTTATGTCAACCGAAACCACAGACGTGCATCCCCTCCTGGTCTGGATAGCTTCATGGACGCGCTTTCCGGCCAAGGAACTCGAACGTTTCCTCAAGTTTGCCACCGTGGGCGCTGTTGGGGCCGTGGTCGATTTCAGTGTCCTGAATTTGCTCGCCCTGGGTGTGGGCTGGCCAGATCTGATTGCCAATGCCTGCTCATTCACGCTGGCTGTGATCAGCAATTTTACCTGGAATCGTTTATGGACGTTCCCGGAAAGCCGGCGTTTTCCTTTGGTTTCGCAGTTCGGTTCTTTTGCAGCGGTGAATGTCGTGGGACTGGGCATCAATACGGCGGTGCTTTATTACGGCAAGCTGTTCCTGCTACATGCTGGCCTGGGGAATGCGCTGGCCCTGAATGGGGCCAAGGCCTTTGCCATTTTGGTGGTGCTGTTCTGGAACTTTGGCGCCAACCGGGTATCGACCTACCGAGGCGTGTGATGCGCATCGGCATTGACTACAGCTCGGCTGCCCTGCAGGGCGCCGGTATTGGCCGCTACACCCGGGGGTTGGTGGATGCCTTGCTGCCCCTGCTGGCGGCGGATGACGAGGCGGTGCTGCTGGTGCCGGCCGGCGATCTTCCCTTCGCCCGGCGTTCGTGGCCCCGGCAGGTGTCTCTGCGTCGCCTGCCGCTATCCGAACGCGCACTCACCATTGCCTGGCATCGCCTGCGCCTGCCGCTGCCTGTCGACTGGTTCAGCGGCCCGGTGGATGTGTTCCACGCCCCCAATTTTTTACTGCCGCCCCTGCGCCGGGGCAAGCGCATCCTCACGATCCATGACCTGGCGTTCTTTGTCACGCCTCAGTACGCCTATCCCCCCTTACAGCGATTCCTGGCCCGCACGGTGCCGCGCTCGATTGCCGCTGCCGACCATGTGTTGGCCGATTCACAGGCCAGCAAAGACGACGCCATGCGCCTGTTCGGCCTGCGCTCGCAGCAGATCACGGTGGTGGGGGCCGGTGTGGAGGCGCGTTTTCGGCCGTTGGAACCAGAACAATGTGCGGCTGTGCGCCAAAAGTTTGGGCTGGACTGGCCGTTTGTGCTCAGCCTCAGTACGTTGGAACCGCGCAAGAATTTCGACGGTTTGATCCGGGCTTTTGCCCATGCCCGTCAGCGGGCCGGATTCCCGCATCACCTGGTCATTGGGGGCAGCAAAGGCTGGATGGTCGAGCCCATCTTTGCCGAGGTGCAGCGCCAGGGCGTGGCCGATGTGGTGCATTTCCTGGGCTTTGTGCCGGACGAGGATCTGCCGGCGTTGTACAATCTGGCCGATCTGTTTGCCTTTCCCAGTCACTACGAGGGCTTTGGCATTCCTGTGCTGGAGGCCATGGCCTGCGGTACGGCGGTGCTGTGCAGCGATACGAGCAGTCTGCCGGAGATCGCCGGTGACGCCGCATTTTTGGTTCCCACAGATGATGCCCCGGCATTGGCGGCGGGCCTGTCGCTGCTGCTGACGGATGATCGAGCCCGGGCAGAGCTGGCCCGGCGGGGACCGGCGCAGGCGCGGCGCTTTAGCTGGCAGGCGGCAGCGACCCAACTGTATGATGTTTATGAGACTCTGCTTGCGTGAGGATGTTATGACGAACATAAGGCTTAAATGTGCGGCTTTGTTTGCCGGTCTGGGGGCGCTGCTGTTGCTGGCCGTAGGAGTGTGGGGGGCGTGGCTACCACAGCCGGCAGCCGGGTTGACGATCCTGGGCATTGATTTGCCGGAATATGTGAAGTTTTTGCCCGAGGTGCAGAGTGGTGCCATCCCCCTGCATCGCGAGACTTTTTTTCTGCCGTTGATCAGCCTGGTGGGAGGGATGCTCCTGGTGGGCACATGGCGACGCTCGCCGCTGCCGCTGTGGCAGCGGGGCCTGCTGTTGGCGCTGACGGTGCCCGTGATCCTGGCCATGCTGCCCCCGGCGTGGACGCCGTTTTTGATGCGGCAAGCGGAGTTCCGACCGCAAGTGCACCTGATGGCGGGCATGGGGGCGGCAGTGCTCCTGAGCCCGCTGTGGCTACGCCTGGGAGAGCGTCTGCGGGGCGTAATGTGGTTGGTGCTGGCGGCGATGCCGTGGGGGGCGTTGCGGGCGTATGTGGCGCTGCAACCGGCGCTAAGCGCCTTATACCAGCAGCCGCTATCGTACGGGCCCGGCTTCTATGCCACCATCGGTGGCGCCGTGTTGCTGTTTTTGACAGGGGTGTTTTTGTTGGCAGCGGAGCGAAAACGCGCTTAAGCGCGTTTGTCCTGCACGCCGATCTAGACAGTGCTCTCAGTTGCGCCCTGACCGATTGCAAGTTCAAACAGCCTCCCAACTCTCAACTTTCCCTCCCACTCGCAGG
>JAADGC010000011.1 GCA_013152585.1 Chloroflexota bacterium | reverse complement strand
TCAATCATGTATCGGTTCCGCTGGCGCCGACCGCCCGGCGATGAATCGCAGGGCTATAAAACGGCGCCGGGTGAACCCGGCTTCAGATGCCGACACGGCCGTCAAGCCCCCTTTGAGGGGGCGCCGTTTTGTAGCCGGGCGGCTTTCAGCCCCCGGCGGCCGTGGCCGCGGGTGGCGAGAGCGTGCGGGCGGGTGTAAGAGGGCGAGGGCAAGCCTCGCCCCTACGGTTGTCGCCTCGCGGATGTGCTTGTCGCCGCGCCCCTTCGCCGGCGCACCCACCGAATCAATTCGGGGCTCGGGGGCGTTCCGCCGCCTGCCCCCCTACGGGGGCAGCTCGCCGAAAATAGTGGGCAGCCGTCAACAAGATCGGTCGCCGCAGGGCGACCGGTGGCCGCAGGCCCCATAGCCCCGATTTCAATCGGCGGGACGGCGCCGACCGCCCGGCGATGAATCGCAGGGCTACAAAACGGCGCCGGGTGAACCCGACTTGGTCGTGGGCACGATTCATTTGCCAAATGATGCAGACGCGCCTCTTGGAGCAGGGTTTTTCGGGCGCCAAGAGAGGGCGAGCAATTTCGGCCAGATTGCGGGCCGTTGTCAACACGATCGGCCGGCGCAGGCCGTCCTCTGGCCGCAGGCCTGAAGAGCCCGACTTCCAGTCGGCGAGAGCAAAACGAAAGATTTATAGACGCTCGCTTAGGACAGATCACCACGCCTGGATTGGAGGGGATTCCCCGTCATCACATCAACACTTGTAAATGCTGGTCATAAAGCGGCGCCAGACGCTCCCATCCGTAAGCCGCCGCCACATGTTGCATGGTCTGCTGGCGCACAGCACTTACATGTTCTGTAGCCCACAGCAGGCGGGCCACAAGCTCATCGGCACTGTCGGTGAGGTGCTGTGGGTGGTAGGACTCAGGCAGGAGCTCGGGATAGCTGAGGCGCCGCGGCAACAGGGGGTAGCAGCCACAGTAAATTGCTTCCAGCACGCTGATGCCAAAGAATTCGTGTATGGCCGTCGACACGACCACATCTGCCTGCCATAAGCGCCGTACATAGCTGGCTCGGTCCGGAAGATAGCCGAAATGCAGCAAATGATCGGCCAGATGCTGCCGGGCATATTCGAATTCGGCCGGGCGCTGGCGGAAATTCTCCCCCACCACGATCATTTGGAACGAGGCGCCGCTGGCTTGTAGGCGCAGCATGGCCGCGAAAAACGCCGCCGGATTTTTATCGTATTCCCAACGCTGATTCCATAAAATGCGCAGGGGGCCCGGTGTCGGCTGCCAGGCCGGGGAGGGTGGCGCCAGACTGGCGAGCTCAAGCCCCACAGGCAGGACAACACACTTGTCCTTTAAGGCTGGGATGATCTCCAGATGGTTGTAGTCGGGAAAATGCTTGAGCAAGCGCGGCAGTTCCTCGAAGAAGGCATGGCGATGATAAGCACTGTTGAAGGCAATCTTATCGGCACAGAGCATGCTCAGTGTGTTGATCATGCCATAGGTCAGGTCACGCTTTTCACCTGGCGGCGGCGGATAGCTGAGCTGGTTTTCGTGTGCGTAATACAGGATGGGTGTGGAATCCAGCCAGGGACGGGCCAGGGCAATCAACGCCGGCAGATTCACCATGTCGGTGACCAGCACGGCATCGGCCCGGCCATTCTCCTGACCCCAACGCTTGATCTGAAGTGCCATCTCAATGGCACCGCCCTGCATGCGCCATTTCCAAAAACGCCCGGCCATGGATATCAGATGCACGTTGTGGCGGCTATGGCGGGCGTAGCCTTCGGCCCAGGCCCGGTGCGACCCTGTGTGATAGGGCGAGATCAATAGGATGTTACGTGACATAACGGTGACGTAGCTTGCTACTCGGTCAGTGGGGGAGGGTCAAGCGCGGCAATGATCCGCTGGTCGGTGCGGGCAAAGGCAAATGAGGGCAGATCGGCCTGTTGCACCCAGCGCCAGTCTGCCACCTGCAAACACCGGGGTTCGTCGCCGCGGTGCCGGGCACGGTAGGCATGCAGACTGATGCGAAAATGAGTGTAGGCATGGTCCAGGCTGATGACATGAGCGCCCACTTCCACCTCGATCCCCAACTCCTCCTGCAGCTCGCGTTGCAGGGCCTGTGGCGCCGACTCGCCCGGCTGTAGTTTTCCCCCCGGAAATTCCCATAGCCCGCCCAGCATACCATCGAGAGGGCGCTGGGCGATGAGAAAAGTGTGGGGCCGTGTGGCGTGCCAGACAACACCTGCCACGACATCGAAATGGGGAATGCGACGGCGGGCTTTGCGCACGGGGCGCTCGTATTGCGTGTGATGTTCGTATGCCAGACAAAAGTCGCTGACCGGGCAGCGGTGGCATTGTGGTTTTGGGGGCAGACAGATCACGGCGCCCAGCTCCATCAGGGCCTCGTTCATCCTGCCGGGAGTCTCGGGGTCGATCAACTCCGCAGCCCGTTGCCACAACGTTTTTTCGGTGGCAGGCTCGTCGATATTCGCACTCAAATCATCCAGGCGGGCAATGACCCGGCGGACATTGCCATCGAGCACCGCAGCGGGTTGTCCAAAAGCGATGGAGCGCAACGCGCCGGCCGTGTAACGACCGATACCCGGCAGCGCCAACAACGCCTTTTCGTCCTGCGGCAAGCGGCCATCGTGCTCTCGCAACAGCACCTGCGCCGCGGCATGAAGGTTCTGTGCCCGCCGATAATAGCCCAAGTTTTCCCACATTTTCAGCACATCTGCCAGTGAGGCTTGCGCCAGCGTCGCTACGTTGGGGAAGCGCGCCAGAAAACGCTCGTAATAGGGCCCAACTGTCGAGGCCTGCGTCTGCTGCAGCATGGTCTCGCTGACCCAAATGGCATAAGGGTCGTTGCTGTGGCGCCAGGGGAAATCACGGGCATTGGCTTCGAACCATCGTTGCAGCGTCTGGCGCAAAGCAACCAGATTCATGTCCCGGGGAACAAGCCCAGGCATTGGCTGAATAAGGGCGCCAGTAGAAACAACACGATGATGACGAATATCCAGGCAGGGATGCCGAATAGCGTCATTTTTCTACGCTTTTTCTGGGTTACGGGTTGGGGCAGCGGCGTCAGACAGTGCCAACAGATGCTCTTGTCTTCGGGATTCCAGCGGCCGCAGTTGGGACAATCCATGGCTGTAATTCCTTTATGAGGGGGAAGTGAATGTGCGGGAGAAGTTCAGTCTTTGGGTTCGTGATTCCGAGGTTGGCGCAGCCGTTGTTTGAAGACGTCGGGGACGTGTCCCAGCCGCGCCAGTTGGCTGATCAGGTCCTCGGGTTCGAGCGGCGCCGGGGGCGGCTCCACAGACACAGGCGTCGCCTCCGGGCCGGGCGACGACGAAACATAGGGTGCGGCAGCCAGCGGCACCTCGCTGAGTTGCATAAAGAGGTCTTCGGGATCGACATAAGTGTGCGTGCAGCCCAGGGTTTTGGGAATGCCCGGTCGCAAAAAACAGGGTTGTTCGGGCAGCAGGCCTTGCGGATGGGGGGGCGTGATTACGAGCAAGCCGTGAGCCAATGCCTGGGCAAAGCTGCGGGTCGGAGACAGCGTGGCGCGGGAAGCAGCGGCGGACTGCTGCGGTGGAAACGGGCTGAGAAGCACGACTCGGGCGCCGTCGATGGCGGAGCTCAGGGTCGCTGGTGGGGTGTAGGTGGCCAGTCCTTGCGGTATCACCAGAGCAAAAGGCGTGCCCTGCGGCAAAAAACGTCGCACCAACTCGACCGATAGCCCCGGCTCGGCCACCAGCAACGGCAGCGCCCCTTCACCGGCCAGTTCCTGCAACACAGTCACGGTCCAGTCGCTGGCCTCGGCATCGGGCGTATCGCCCGTTGTGGGCAAAATCAGGGGCATGTCCAGGAGGCCGACTTCGCCCCGGGTGCTGAGTAACAGGGGTTGTTGCAAGGGCCGATAATGCCGGCGCAGGGTGTCGGGGTAGGCGGATTGATCCTGCCGTAGCAGCCGTATACCGGCGTCCTGCCACTGCCTCACCAACACCTGGGCGCTGATCACGCCCGCATCGACTTGTGCCAGCGTTTCTTTTTCGTCAGAAGATAGGGAGGCGCGGTCGAGGCCGTCGGCGCTTGCCAATGCCGCCTGCAGCGAAGGGGAACCCTGCCTTAGCGCCATGATGATTTCTTTGGTTCGGCGCAGGGGCAGGCCGCATTGATAGGCCAGCCAAACCCAGATTGCGGTCTCCAAATCGGTGTGAGGGGGTGGAGAGGGGGCGGTGTTATCGTTGATCAGCATGTGTGGAGAGCATAACATAGGCATGAGGAGGGAGCAACCTGCTTATGGTACAATAACAGCCAGTATTCCCCCCAAAGTTAACCATGCCCACACGCTATCCTGTTCCGACCGGCGTGCATCGCGTCGCCGAGGAAATCCAGCGCAGCCGCTTCATCACCACGGTGGCCTACGCGCCCAGCGTCAAGGCCGCCCGCGCCTTTATTGCCGAGATGAAGGTTGAATTTGCCGACGCCAGCCACAACTGTTGGGCCTATGTGGTGGGGCCGCCGGGCAGCAGCGGCCAGATTGGCTACAGTGACGACGGTGAGCCGCACGGTACTGCCGGCCGACCCATGTTCACGGTATTGCAGCACTGCGGCCTGGGCGATATTACGGCCGTGGTTACGCGCTACTTTGGCGGCACCAAGCTGGGCAAAGGCGGCCTGGTGCGGGCCTACAGCAGTGGCGTGCAATATGCCCTGGAAGCCCTGCCCACCCGCGAGTACGTGCCCACGGTGGACATGGTCATAGTGATCGCTTATAGTCATGTCACGCCGGTACAGCGTCTGCTTCCCGACTACGAAGCCGAGGTCGTGGCCGAGGAATACGCCATCGACGTCAGCTATCGCCTGCGGCTGCCTGTCGAGCAGGCCCCGCGGCTGCACGAAGCCCTGGTGGGCCTGACACAAGGGGCGGTGCTGGTGGAGATGGAGCCAACATCACCCAACAAAAAAACCGGGCCTTAACCCTCAACCATCGAAAGGCCGATGCGGCCGCGATCTTTGTCGATGCTGATCACCGTGACATCGATCACGTCGCCGATGCCGACCACCTCGTGAGGATTGCGCACATAGCGCTCGGCCATGCGACTCACGTGCACCAGACCGGCCTGCTTGATCCCAATATCCACAAAGGCCCCAAAATCGACCACATTCCGCACGGTGCCCTTGAGGCACATACCTTCCTGCAGATCGTCAATCGAGAGCACATCCTGGCGTAAAATCGGGCGGGGGAGATCGTCGCGGGGGTCGCGACCGGGGCGAATGAGCGCATCCACAATATCGTTGAGCGTGGGCCTGCCCACTTCCAGCAGCTCCGCCATCTCGGCCAGATCGTTTTCATCCCGGAAGCGGGCCATGCGCCGCGGCAAGTCGGTCATACGCAGATTCAGCCCCGCCAGTTCCAGCAAGGCTTTGGCCGCCCCGTACGATTCGGGATGAATGACCGTGTTGTCGAGGGGATTGCGGCCGCCGGGAATGCGTAAAAAGCCGGCCGCCTGCTGATAAGCTTTGGGGCCCAGCCTTTTCACCTTTTTCAGATTGATGCGGCTGGCAAAGGGGCCATTGGCCTGGCGATGGGCCACGATGTTGGCCGCCACGCGCTTGTTCAATCCCGAAACATGGCTCAGCAACGCCGCCGAGGCAGTATTGACATCGACGCCTACGTAATTGACCACCGATTCCACCACGGCATCCAAGCTGGCCTGCAGCGCCTTTTGATTCACATCGTGCTGATACAAACCCACGCCGATGCTCTGGGGATCGATTTTAACCAGCTCGGCCAGGGGGTCCTGCAAGCGGCGGGCGATGCTTACGGCCCCGCGTATGGAGACATCCAGGTCGGGAAATTCCTGGCGGGCGAGCGTAGAGGCCGAATACACGGAGGCCCCGGCTTCGCTGACCATGACATAGGCCAAACCGCTCTGTTCTTGAATCAGATCGGCGACAAGAGCCTCTGTTTCGCGACTGGCCGTGCCATTGCCAATGGCGACCACCGAAACTTTGTCCTGTTGCGCCAACCGTCTCAGCACCTGCAGCGCTTGCTGTCGCTGATTTTGGGGTGGGTGGGGATAAATGGTGGCCGTGTGCAGTAGCTTGCCGGTGACATCCACCGTGGCGACTTTGCAGCCCGAGCGGTAGCCCGGATCGATACCCATGGCTGTGCGTTGGCGCAGGGGCGGTTGCAGCAACAGATTACGCAGGTTGGTGGCGAAGACCTGAATGGCGTGCTCCCCGGCCACAGTACCGAGTTCCCCGCGCACGTCGTTCACCGCCGCCGGTCGCAGCAGGCGCTGATACCCATCCTGGATGGCGAGTTCGACCTGACGACTGGCTGCTGTGGTTTTGGCTGTTACAAAATAGGCGTTGATATCGAGGAGAATGTCGTTATCGGGGGCGCTGACACTGATTTTGAGGCTGCCGTCGGCCTCGCCGCGTTGCAGCGCCAGCCATTGGTGTGGCGCCAGGTTGGCCACAGGCGCCCGGAAGTCGTGATAGATGCGATAGCGGCCATCGGTATCGGCGTCGGGGCTGGCAAGCTGGCTAACCAGAGTGCCGTGTTGGTGCAGGCGTCGCCGGGTCAGTTGGCGGATCACGGCGTTCTCGTTCGCACGTTCGGCGATGATATCGCGGGCCCCGGCCAAAGCCGCATCGGCATCGGGCACGTCGTCGCCGATATAGTCGGCAGCGGCGGCGGCGGGATTCACGCCCGGGTCCTGGTCCAGAAGGATTTGGGCCAGGGGCGCCAGTCCCCGCTCGCGTGCTATGGCCGCACGGGTACGCCGTTTGGGTTTGTAGGGCAGATAGAGGTCTTCGAGTGCTTGCAGGGTGGTTGTCTGCTTGATCTTCGCTTCCAGCTCCGGGCTTAGCTTGCCTTGCTCGCCGATGGTCTTGAGGATGGTGGCACGGCGTTCGGCCAATTTGCGCAGATATTCGAGTCGCTGCTGGATGGAGCGCAGTTGCACTTCATCCAGGCCGCCGGTGGCTTCTTTACGATAGCGGGCGATGAAGGGAATGGTGTTGCCATCGTCGAGCAGGGCAATGGTGGCGGCAACATGACGTTGGGGCAGTTTGAGTTCGCGGGCGATGATGGAGATAGGCATGGGATGAGTGATCAGTGGGCAGTGAGCGGTGGGCAGTGAGCAGTAAGCAGTGGGCAGTAAGGTAGCGTCCAGGAATAAATTTCTTTTTTGGGGCTGACGCTGGCCGAGGGTACCCTTCACAGCACTCGAGGGCAGGCTCGGGCTCTTTGGACGCTTTGCGCCGCGAATGGGCCATCGTCGTCCGATCTTCGCCACAGGGAGAGTCGGCGAAG
>JAADGC010000113.1 GCA_013152585.1 Chloroflexota bacterium | reverse complement strand
GTGTGTTGGTCGCATCATGGATGCGGCCAACACACGAAAAAATGAAGCGCTCGGCGCATCCGTGATGCGCCGCAGCGCCACCTCCAACCTTACGACCAATTTCCTGGGATACATCCCCTTCCCAAAGCAGAGGTTGACGCTGCGGAGTTTAGGCTCTATACTGAATCATTGGCTTTCGCGCTCTGAGCGATTCCCCCCTCAGCGGCTGGGACAACAGCCCCTCTCTTATGGCCGATCAGCAAATCGATTTCAGTCATATTCTGCAGCGCTTCCCCATCTTTCAGGGGCTGGATGATAATGCGTTGCGTTCGATATACGTCGATCAGCAGTTGACCTTCCGGCCCGGTGAGGAGCTCTTTCATCAGAGCGATCCGATTCAATTTGTGTATCTGATTCTTTCCGGCTCGGTGCGGCTGGAGCATCGCGGGGGCCTGGATGGCTTGCGGCTGGTACATTATCTGGGCCCGAACGAGGCCATCGGCCGGCTGGAACTGGATACGCTGGAGGGGCAATTGGGCACTGCCACTGCCCGCAGCCTGACGCGGGTGCTGGCCATCGACAAGCGCGTCTTGGCGCAGCTCCGCAACACGCATCCCCATCTGGCCAATCAGTTCGACCGCAGCGAGGTGATCGGTCACCTGCGGGCCTCGCCTTATTTATCGCATCTCTCGGATATCGAGGTCAAGTGGCTCAGCGATATCGTTGCCATCCGCACCGGGGGGCCGGACGATGTGCTGTTCCGCCAGGGGCAGCCAGGGCAATCGATATTGCTCATCCGCCAGGGCCGGGTGCGCATCAAGCATCCGCACCAACCCGAGCAGTGGGCCAGTGCCGGAGCCGTGCTGGGACAACGCTCCGCCATCACCGGGCGCAGACATCTCACAACCACCACTTGCGACAGCATTTGTCACTATTACGATATTCCGGCCGAGCCGCTGCGGAATATCGCCCGCCAGCACCACCAGAATCTGGAGGAATTTTTACGTAGCCCCATCGATGTGCCGGCAATTTTGGCAAAGGAGCCATTGTTTCAGCACCTGCAGCCGGTAGAACGCGCACATCTGGCAGGATATACCATGCAGTTGCACTACAACCAGCCCCACCGTACCGTCGCGCGCCAGAACAAAAACGACTCGTATTACTACGTGTTGGTGCGAGGCGATGCTGTTGCCACCCGCGTCGATCCCGAGACCGGCCAATCGCTGCCGCGGGCGCTCACACCCGGAACCGCTTTTGGCGAAGCTTCGTTGCTGCTGGGTGATCCGGCGCCGGAGACCGTGGAAACCACCAGCCCCACGGATTGGATACGAATTCATCGCCAGGATTTCGCCTTGTTTTTAGCAGCCCACCCGCACATCCATGACCGGCTGACGATTAGCTACGATGTGCAGAAACGCCTGCAAAATTCCGAGCGCGTCTTCGATTGGCAGGAAGATGGCGAGGTGATCTTATGCAAAAAACGCCGGCATTGGATTGTCTTGCTTCGCAACACCGCCGCATTTTCGGCGTTATTCATGCTGCTGGTGGGGCTTGACTTGCTGATCGATACTGTCGCCCCATCGCCGCCGCCGTGGTGGGTGCAGGTGCTGTTCGTGGCCTTTATTCCGATTCCGGCGCTGGTTTGGTTGATACTGGATTATTCGAACGATTTTCACATCGTGACTTCCCGTCGCGTTGCCCATCAGGAAAAGGTGATTTTCTTTTCCGAAAAGCGGCTATCGGCACCGCTGGACAAAATCCAGGATCTGCAGATCAAACGATCAATCTGGGCTCGCACGTTAGGCTATGGGCATCTCACCATTGCTACCGCAGCCGATGCTGGTCATATACTGTTTGATTACCTGCCGGGCGCATCCAATATCTACGAGTTGATCTCCGATGAAATGCAGCGGGCGAAAGTCGGGGCAATTGCCGACAACGAAGAAACCATACGTCGCCAGCTCCAGGACCGCCTGCACCTGGGATTAGAAGAACGCCTGGATAGCAGGGCGTTGCTCGAGAACGTGGCACACAAGGAATCGAAACGCTCGTTGACCAGCCGCCTGCCTTTTAACCGTCTCATGGGCCTACAAAAACAGGAGGGCAATACGCTGGTATGGCGCAAACACTGGTGGGGTTTATCCGGCGCTGTGATGATGCCTTCGCTGACAACTACTGCCATCGCCATCGTCATGGTGTTGCTGGCGCTCAGGGTGTTCTCCGATTTCTTGTCTCCGGGATGGAGTATCGTGCTGGGGGTGCTGCTGTTTATCGGGGAACTTGTTGCGGCGTTTTGGTGGTGGTGGAGTTGGACGGATTGGCGCAATGATCTGTACATCATCACAGATCAACGCATCGAACACATCGAGCAGAAGCCGCTCTTTTTTGATGAAGAACGCATGGTCCTGTCGCTGGAGCGGGTGCAAAACGTGGAGTTTCATAAGCCCAGTCCCCTGGCTAATCTACTGGACTATGGCAATGTCGTCATCCAGACAGCGGCCGCCGAAGGTCGGGTGGTCTTCAGCTTTGTGCCGGAACCGGATCAGGTACAGGCCGATATTTTCCATCGCATCGAAAATTACCGCGAGGCGCAGGCTGCGTTGCAACAGAAACAGCGCAAAAATGATTTTGCCGACTGGCTGGCGGCGTATCATCAAATCGTCCAGGAAGAACGCGAGCGTGAATCACCCTGATTTGGCCGCGATCTCTTTATAGACTTTGGCCAGACTCTCGCCGTAAACATCGAGTTGCCAGGAACAGAAGTAGCCAAACGGGGTGATCTCGACCGTGTAGCCGGTGTGGCGCAGGCGCTGCGCCAGCTCCTCGAAGAATTGCCGGGCATATGCGGGGGTGGCATTCTCGGCCCCCAGGTGGGTGAAGGAGTGGAGGACGATGGTGTGGAATTGTTTTTTGTTGGCCAGCCATTTAAGATGCTTGAGCGTGTGCCGGAATACCCGGCTGTGTTCGCTCTCGTCATGGAGCTCGACGTGTATGAAGGCGATGACAGCATCATCTACGGCACCGCCTTGGGCCGGCGTGGCTTCATCGAGTGTTTGGCTAAATGGTTCCCAGGCAAAGTGGCGGGCCAGAAAGGTGAGGATTTTCATGAGCTAATCAGGGGACAGAGTGCGTGTGGCTGAGCAGGGGTAGGTAGAGACGGGAGCCGAGTGCGAGCGTGGGCGTGGGGGTGACGGTGACTCCGGCGCTGCAGCTTGTGAGATGCAGGTCGTCGATATACAGCCAGCTACGACCGCTGGCACTGGTGCTGTTGTTGTAGACCTCGAAATAAAGGATGATCTCGCGGCCGCGGAAGGCGCTGAGATCATACACAAAAGCGCTCCACTGTGGCAAAGCTTGCAAATCGTTGTGCAGCGTGCGCAGACCCCTGAGGGTGTCGGGATCGAGGATGAGGATGCGCTGCCAGTCGTCGGCGGTGGCCTGGGTCTGAGGCCAGAACCAGCCCCTGAGCTGGAGGGTTTCAGCCGTGGCGGGCAGGCTGATGGCCTGGTACACGGTGGAATAGGTGGCGCCGTCGGGAGCCAGCTCACCGAGGAGGTTACGCTCTGGACCGCGGCTTAACGGGGCGTTTTGCGTGGGGAGAAGGCCGAGGCGGGCGGATCGCAGACCATGGTGCGCCTGTTCGCGGCTGTAGTCGCCCCGGCTGGCCGTGTGGGCAAATGTCCAGCCGCTGGTTGTTTCGAAGTCAGGGTTGATGAGCTGTTCCTGGCAGGTGGGGGGCGGTGTGGGCGTTGGCGTCGCTGTGGACGAGGGATCGGCGGTCATGGTGAGCGTGGGCGTGGGTGTGATGGTAGGCGTTGGCGTGATGGTGGGGGTGGGCGTGAGCGTGGGTGTAGAGGTGGGCATCTGTGTGGGGGTGGGCGTTGTTGTTGCCGGCGGAGATGGCGAAGCGGTGGGAGTGGGGCTGGCCGTGCCGGGCGTACAGGCGATGACGCTGACATCGTCGAAATAGGCCCAGGCGCGACTGCCGCTGCCATCGTTGTAAGTATTGAAATATAAATACAGGGACTGGCCTGCCCAGGAAGTCAGGTCGATTTCATGTATTTCCCAGCCCTCAGTGTGCGCTTGTTGGCGCCACAGCAACTTAAGCACGGACAAGTCGGAACGCAGGAGCAGGGCTTCGCTGGTGTCGTTGGCATCGGCGCCATCGGCCAGCAGCCAAAAACGCAGGCGGATGCTGGCAGCGTCGGCGGGAAGCTGCAGGCCTTGATAGGCGCTGGAGTGAGAGATGGCGTTGGCCGTGGGAGGAACGATGCCGGTGCGCAGGCTGCGCAGGCCGCTGTGAGCCTGTGCCTGGCTGGTGCCGGCCGGGCGCGGGGTAGTGCCAAAGGACCAGTCGCCGTCCTGTTCCATGCCGCCATTGCTCAGTAGTTCGCTGCAGGCCAGGGGCAGGGGCGTGGGTGTGACGGTGGGAGTAGGCAAATCGTCGAGCGATACGGGCAGAGCCAGGTGCATGGCGGCTGCCAAAGCCATGCGGGCGATACGGACGGCGTAGTCGAAATCGACGAGTGCGATGGTGTCGCCGCTTTGGTGATATTGAGGATTGCGGTCCCGAGGGTGAGGATCTTCTTCGCTATTGTCGAAGAAGTTTTCGATCAGCATCAAAGAGGGATAGCCGTTGTCCCAAAAACTGCGATGGTCGCTGAAACGGCTGGCAGTGGTCGTTTTACGTTCGATGGTCAAACCAAGATCGTAGAGCTGATTGGACGCTGTGAGCGTGTCACCCAACTGATTGTTGGCGTCAAGGGTGCCGGTGTGCATTTCCATGACCCGGTCCTGATCGCCATCGTAGCCGAACATATCCATATCGATGGCAGCGATCACCTGAGCGTTGTGAGCGGCCAGATTCCCGACATACGGTTTTGATCCCCAATAGCCGAATTCCTCGCCCGTGAACCAGACAAAGCGCAGGGTGTAGGCGAAGTGTTGGTCTCGCAGGAGGTCGGCAATCGCCAGCAGCGAGGCGGCGCCGGTGCCGTTATCATCGGCGCCGGGGGCCTGGGTGGAGGCATTGTCCAGAGGGAAGGAGATGCTGTCTAGATGGGCGACGAGCATGACGATCTTGTCGGGCTCTAAGGCACCGGGGATTTCGGCGACCACATTGCGCCAGGTGTCGTTGTAGGGGGTGGTGTAGGGAGCGTAAGCGACGTCGTAGCCCATGGCCTGCACCCTTTCATAGACATAGCGTTCGGAGCGGCGCCCCAACGAAGACCAGGAGTAGCGCGAGGTGAATTTGATGTCACTGTCGCCGATGCGCACCCATTCTTCGCCGCTGAGCTTGCGGTCCCAGGTGGCGAGGGCTGTGGGCAGCAGTTGTTCCAGAGTGGCAGCGATGGTGGGATCGGGGACCGTAGGTGCTGGCGCCAGGGCGGGATGGGGGGTCGTGAGGGCGATGGCCGTGTCGAGGGGAATGAGACGAATGCCGCGTTGCAGCAGGGGGGCAAGCTGTGCGGGCGTGCTTTGCAACAAATGGATGCTGCCATGCTGCCAAAGATGCCGGCCGTAAAGGCTCCAGTCGGCAGGTGGGGAGCTTCCCGGCGGCAGGGCCGTGAGATCGAGCAGGAAAAGCGAGGCCGAAGCGGGCACCTGTGCGATACGGCTGGCCGTGGGCAGACGGGCGGCCAGTGTGCTTTGTTGGGCGGGCGTCAAGCGCAGCAGCAGCCATTCCTGGCCCGAGAGGGTGAAGCGAGCCAGGGGCATGGGATGCAGAGAGCGAAGGACCATCAGGTCGGCGGGGGTACGAGCAGGGGCCAGCACCAGGAGGTTGGGGGCGGTATCCTGGGCACTGACGGGCAGCGTGGCCAGAAATATAATTATCAGGGGCAAGAGCAGGGCACGGATTTTTGTTTGCATACTGGTGCCTGGGCGCAACGTTTGTGGGTTTAGCAGTGGCGGCATGGGCAGATAGGCTTATTGTACACGTCCCGGCGTTCTCATACCACACCGGCAGCGGGAGGTGTGCGTCATCTTTTGGCAAGGCGGGGGCCGCCGCGCCTGACCCTGCCGCGCTCGTTGCCGCCCGAGCCCCGAATTTGATTTGGCGGGGGCGCTGGCTGGCAAGCCGGGTTCACCCGGCGCTGTTTTGTAGCCCTGCGGTTCACCGCCGGGCGGTCGACGCCAGCGAAACCGGTGCTTTATTGGCGCCCTCGTGACCTGGCACTGCAAATGAATTTGCAGGCTCACAGGGCCAAGTCCCCGCAGGGACTCTACCCTGCCGTGCGCACAGTCGGCCCGACCCCGTCGCGCCTTGCCCCACCGATTGAAATCGGGGCTAGGGGGCCTGCGGCCTCCGGTCAGACGGCGAATTCGATCCACCAGGCGGACATGGCCCAAACTTGCCTCATTCGTTAAGATTCTCGCCTATGAAAGCACCTGGAGTTGTCACAAATTGCTTCCGGGTTCCACTCATTAAAGTAGAAGGCTCTACCAAACCAAAACACTCTTTAAATGGAGGAACTCGAAATGGAAACAAAGCTTGCCGAAAGACAATGGACAACCGTGGGGGATTGCAGGATCGCTTACCGGCAATGGGGCAAAGAAGGGAAAGCCATCGTTCTGTTGCACGGTCTGCCCACGAACAGTGCCCTATGGGCCCGTGTTGGCTTGCGATTGTCCGCACAGGGCTACCGGGTCTATGCCCCCGAAATGTTGGGGCTTGGCTACACAGAAGGGCCGGAAGACTATGACCACTCGTTACGGGGGCAAGCACAATTGCTGAGCCGGTTTGTGAGTGCCGTCGTTCGGGATGAGTATGTCCTTGTCGGCCACGATTTGGGAGGCGGAGTTGCCCAGATTATGATGACAGAGCCGTCGACGCCGATCGATAAAGCGGTGCTGACAAACTGCGTTGCCTTCGATTCCTGGCCGGTGGAAGGCGTAAAGCCGTTGATCGGGGGGGCTTACCACAAAAACTACGCCCAGATTTTCACGCCGGAATTTACGCTTGACTTTCTTCGAAAAGGATTATCAGCCGGGTTACTTGACAGGGGGGTAATAACCGATGACCTGCTGGAAGATCTCTGTCAGGGACTTGTCGGCACAACACAGCGACAGGAACACTTCGTAAGGTTTTTGCGGGCTATGGATAATGAATACACACAATCGGCCTCGCCGCAACTGACCAAATTCGAACGGGAAACATTGCTCGTATGGGCCCGGAGTGACCCTTTCCAACCCCTTTCTGTCGGTGAACGATTGCGAGAAGTCCTCCCCAA
The DNA here is from genome assembly GCA_013152585.1 of Chloroflexota bacterium. Taxonomy (GTDB): domain Bacteria; phylum Chloroflexota; class Anaerolineae; order J102; family J102; genus JAADGC01. The sequence continues at coordinate 246 of JAADGC010000113.1, read as the reverse complement.
CGCCACCTGGGGACTCATCGATGGAGGACATTTTCATCCACTGGAAAGTGTTGGGCTGGCAGATGCCATACTTCGGTGGGATTGTGGCAGCTAAACAGGCGCGTCTGTGGGGGCGCCCCTGCGGCCACATCTGTGAGACGGCAACCGTAGGCCCTCGCCCACACGCTCTCGCCACCCGTTGCCACGGCCGCCGGGGGCTGAAAGCCGCCCGGCTACACAACGGCGCCCCCTCAAGGGGGCTTGACG
>JAADGC010000210.1 GCA_013152585.1 Chloroflexota bacterium | reverse complement strand
TTCACCTATGTCAACAGTACCCACTTGAACCCTGGTCAAACAAGCTCTTTCAAGATGACCTTTTCCAGTCGTGATTATGCTGATGTTACTTCATACCGACTTCAAGTAGATGGTAATCCGCAGTAGATAAGCAAATGGCGGCTGACGCTTTCGTTAGGCCGCGCCTCGTCAAAGTGTGGCAGTTGTCCGAATGGAGAAGACTTGTGCAATCTCCATGCAATCAGCGGCGTAGTGAATCGTCGGTTTTTTGCGCTTGCTGGCGACCGTCCCCCACCCCATTCCAAAACCCAGCCAACAAACCAACTAACCAACCACCTCCTCCTTCATCTCGATCATAATATCGCCAAAAACCCCCTCTTGCTGCACCTGCACCTGATTGAGCTTGATCATCTCCAGCACGGCCATGAGGCTGACGATCACCTCCATGCGTGTTTGTGCCCCGCTAATGAACTGTCGGAAGTGCAATTGGCGCAAGCGTTGCAATTGCGACTTCAAATCGGCCATACGTTCATCGACCGTGATCTTGAGCTGGGCGATGGTGTGCACGGGCCGGGGTGGGGCATCGATGTCCTCCAGGATGTCGAGTACGGCATCCAGTAGGGCCTGCACATCGGCGCTGCCGGGTTCCAGGCGCACCTGCGGCGTGGCCGGCGGGGCCAGACGTATGTAGCCCCGCTTCCCGGCCTTTTCCAGGCTGCGCAGCCACTGCGCCCGCTCTTTGAATAATTTGTACTCGCGCAACTGCCGGGCCAGCGCTTCCGCCGGGTCCTCTTCCTCGTCCTCTGCTTCCTCGTCGACTACCGCCGGCAACAAGGCCCGCGACTTGATGTACAGCAGCCGGGCGGCCATCACCAGAAATTCAGCGATGCTGTCGGGCTGCATTTGTTCGAGTGCTGCCAGATGCTCGAGATATTGGGCAGTCACCTGGGTGAGGCTGATGGCCGTAATCGGCAGCTCCTCGCGTTCGATCAGATGCAGGAGCAGGTCCATGGGGCCTTTGAAGCGATCACCATCGCTGACTTCCAATTGGAAGACATAATCATCGGCAGAGCGAATGTGCAGGGGATCGGACATGTCGGTCTAAGGCGAAGCTTCGCTAGAGATTGAGATAACGGCGTCCGGATTCCGCCAACTGGTCGAGGGTGGCTTTGGTGGCGTCAAAATCCGCACCGGCGATACGTTCGACCAGACAGCCCGCCTGACGCAAACTGTCTTCGGACTGTTGGCTAACGCCGGCAATGCCGCCGATGATTGTAACACGGCGAGCGTTTTTCGCATCATCCACCGAGAAGCCGGCAGTGGGGCGGAAGCGGGCGATATAATTGATTGCGCCCAGCCAGTCTTGCTGCGCCCAGCCATCGCCATGCTGCCAGAACAGCACATAGTGTTCAATCGGCTTTTCAGTGATGGGCGTGGCCCCGTTCTGTATGGCCTGAACGCGAGCGATGAGCATGTCCTTCCATTTTTGATCCTGGAGCCACTGTTGGCCCGGGCAGGCAGTGACGTTGTGGGGGTATTCTTTGTGCCCCATCACATGGTCGAGAGAGATATTGAGCTCCTGCATGAGCCAGGCGGACAGGTGGGCGGTGGCGTCAACCTGGGCCGGTGTGGGGATGACATCGGTGAAATTGCCCGCCACGCAAAGGCCCACGGTGTATTCGTTGTTGGCGTACACATGGTACGAGATCAACCCCATGTCTTGGGTGTGGTTGATGGTGCCATCGGGCTGGATGTAGAAATGATAGCCAATGCCGGGCCATTGGTGCGACTCGTTTTCGACATGATATTTGGCGATGCGCTCGGGCGTAACATTGCCCGGGGCGGCGCTGTGATGGATGGCAATGTGAGTGATCTGATCGAGGGTGCGGGCTTCGTAGTGTTTGGTGGGGCTTTTGGGCAAGACATCTACCAGCTCGATCATGGGGGGCTTGCTGACACCGACCACAACGTTCTCATGACCGGACTCCGCCGGGGGCTGGGCTGATTTCAGTTGCTCGATCTGCTGCTGCAGCTTGGTGATAGTCTGTCCCAGGCGCTGTTTTTCGTTCGTGAGCGTCTGCTTGTCCTGGCTGAGTTGACTGATCTGTTGGTTGCGGGTGGCAATATCGGCCTGCAACTGGTCGATTTGGCTACTGGCCTGCTGTAATTGAGCTGCTGCCTGATCGGTCTGGGTTTTCAGCGCCGCCACCTGCTTTTCCAGCGCCTGGATGCGAGCAGCACTGGTAGCGCTATCGCCGCTGCTGGGGACAGTGGAGCGAGTCTCTTGGATTTTCTTCACGCGGCTGAGCAGGGTGTTCTTCCACTTGGCCCCCTCCAGCCACTGGCGCCCGGGCGACTGCGTGACGATGAATTCCTGCATGCCCTTGATGGCTGTGTTTTTGAGGTTGTAGGTCTTCAGCAGCCAGGCAACCAGATTGGCCAGGCTGTTCAATTGCTCATCGGGGGGCACTTCGTCGTTGAAATTACCGGCCACGTGGATGTTGATCCCGTTCAGGAACCACGTGTATTTGTCATCGACCACTTCGTTGATGGGATTGGTTTGCAGGATAGCGCCATCGCCTTCCACATAGAACTGGCAGACAATGGCCGGCCAGCGGGCATGGTGCGCCCTGGCCACCCGCTCGACACTGACACTGGCGGGCACGGCCGTATGATTGATGACGATGTATTTGATGTCCTTGTTCTGCCGCTTGATCATCTTGTCGGCATCGCGCGGCAGCTTGTCGATGATGTCGGTCACCACCGGCTGCACGGGCCCCCCGCCTTCGAGCAACTGCGCCTCAAGGCGACGGATACGGCTTTGCAGGCTGACGATCTCGGTGTTGGCGGTATCGAGGGCCAACGTCAGATCATCCCGTTCTTTTTTGAGCTGCGTCACCTGTTGCTGCAGATCGCTATCCCCCGTGGCCGGGGCCTCGCCCGGACTGCCCACGCCACGCAGGGGCTCGATGGCAGCGACGAGGATGTCTTTCCAGCGTTTCCCCTGCAGCCATTGCTGGCCCGGCGACTGCGTAACGATGAATTCCTTGGCGCCTTTGACCGCCCCGGTGTCGAGACTGTAGCGGTCCAGCAGCCAGGCACAGAGAGCTGCCAGGGAATCGATCTGGGCCTGGGTGGGAATGGTGTCGGTGAAATTGCCGGCTACATGGATGTTGACCCCTTTGCGTATCCAGTCCTGTTTATCATCGACCACCTCGGTGAGGGGATTGGTTTGCAGGATGCTGCCATCGCCCTGCACGTAGAATTGACAGACGATGGCGGGCCAGCGCTGGCGGTGGGCCTGAGCAATGCGTTGGATGGAGACGTCCGGTCGCACCGCCGTGTGATTGATGACGATAAATTCGATTTCACTTTCGGCCCGGGTGAACATGCCATTGGGGTCGCGCGGCAATTGCTCCGTGATATCGGTGAATTCCGGCGCCGGGGCCGCACCTGCACCTCCTTCCAGGCGTCGTTGCAGCAAAGCCACCCGCCGTTCCAAAGAGTTGATGCGTTTTTTGGCCTCGTACGCCTGCTGGGCAGTCAGCCGCAGCCGCACCTGTCCCGACTGATACTCTTCCAAAGCCACGCGCTGGAAGTATTGCACCTGCATGCCATTCTCGGAAAAGGCTTCGGTGATGGGATAGCCGCAGATATCGAGCCCATAGCGCAGATAAAAAGCCAGGAACGGCCCCCGCACCCACATCTTGGTTTTGGGGAAGTACTGTTCGGTGGGGGCGGCTGCCCCGGCAACGGAAACGGCGGTTTTAGTCAGTTGGCTGCCACGGTCGGCAAACCAGGTGATGCCTTCGTGAACCATATCGAACACCAATGTGTAGTTGCCAGGCTGTGCTGGCAGGGCGATAGTTGCCTGGACGCGGGCTTCCTGGCCAGGTGCAATATCTTGGGAGAGGGCAGTGCGGGTGTCGACCGTCGTCACCTGTCGGCCTTGCGCATTGTACCAATGATAGCCCAGGCGTACGGGGTGCTCCCCGGCCGCGGGCCAGGTATCGTTGCCCACGTTGCGGCAAGATACGGAAACCGAGACGGTACTGCCAGAGGCGGCCTGCGGGAACGCTTCCAGCAGCACGATGCGCGCCCGGTAGCCATGCTGCCGATCGATCACACTGACAGGCGGTTGCCACTGATAGCGGTGCTGCATGGCCTGCCGAAAATCTTCGATAACACCCTGCTTGCCATCGATGAACCATTTATCGTACTTGGCCCAGCGATACAGAATCAGGGAACGGATAGGCTGGTCGGGATGTGTTTGGTTCCACTGATTGATTTCGCCATACGCCCGTTGTACCCAGCCATTATTCTGATTCGTCCAGGGATCATCCTGATCGGTTTCTGTAATGTACACCGGCAAATCCCGCATGTTCCAGGGGATGGCCTGCATAAAATCCTGATAGGAGCGGAACTGGTAGCGCCGGTTGGGAAACGAATCCATGCGCGCTTCCGATTCGATCAGGTCGGGATCGGCGCCATGCGTGTAGGTGTGGAGGGTGATGCCATCGCAGCCGTCGCGGCCCAACAGATTCAGCATATCCTGAAAATACTGCACCCAGTCGCCGGTTTCGTTCCCGGCATACGTAGTCAATGGATTCCAGGGAGCAACGGCGCCCACCAGTACCTGATCGTTTTCATGCCCGGACACAGCGTGGATGGCAGCCCGCACCTGACGATAGCAATCGACATAACGCTCAGGTGTAATCTTCTCCCCGGTCTTCTCCGAGCTCTTGGGCTGGACGGCAATCCAATCCCAATCAGCGCCGGGCCACTCCACAGGATGGTTCATCTCATTACCGATGATCCAGATGTGCGCCCCCTGCGAACTGCGCACGAAGTTGGCGCAGCGTTGGGCAAAATGGCTATAATAGCGCTGGTAGGGAATCGTCCCCACCCCGCTGTAGCCAGCGTTCAGGCGCACCATCACCCCCAGCCCCCGATCTGTCAGAAAACGATAATCTCCCCCCTGCTGATTCGTGGCCTGATAGCCAATGGCCTCCGTGACCAGCACCCAGCCAGTGACACTCATGTCGAGCATGTGGCGCTCGCCATTGGAATCGTGCAGGCCGTATAGGTACTGAGAATCGAGCAAAGGACGGGGCATGACGGAAACCTGGGAGGGATGATGGTGTTCGTGAAAATTCGTGTCAAAAAGAAAAACGCCAAAGTCCGGTGTCATTATACACATGAAACACCGCCTCTGTCCACCGCTTGCCAGTGAGCATTAAGCCGACTATAATCATAGAGCCGCAGCGGAGCGCACTTTGTTATAATCCCTGCCTTCATATGAATCTTGCGCCCCGGTCGGTCTTTTCTTTATCCAACGGAGTGAACTTATGCTAAAAACAAGGAACTGCGGAGAACTTCGCAAAAGCGATGTTGGCCAGTCCGTCACCCTGGCGGGTTGGGTCCACCGCCGCCGGGATCACGGCGGTCTGATCTTTCTGGATGTGCGTGATCGGTCCGGAATTGTGCAGGTCGTATGCGATGCCGAGGTCTCGGAGACCGTCCACCAATTGGCCAGCACGCTGCGCAGCGAGTTTGTAGTGCAGATAAAAGGCGACGTACGTGCTCGCCCACCCGCTCTCATCAATCCCAACCTGTCTACGGGCGAGATCGAAGTCGCTACCAGCGACCTGCACATCCTCAACCCTGCCCAGACGACGCCTTTTGCCATCAATGATGAGAGCGAAGTCAGCGACACGGTGCGCCTGAAATACCGTTATCTCGACTTACGGCGACAGCGTATGCAGCGCAACCTCATGTTACGCCATCGTGTGATCAGTTTTATACGCCGTTTTCTCGATCAACGGGATTTTATCGATATCGAAACCCCGATATTGCTTAAGAGCACACCGGAGGGCGCCCGCGACTTTGTCGTGCCCAGCCGCGTGCATCCCGGCAAATTCTACGCTCTGCCCCAGTCCCCGCAGCAGATGAAACAACTGCTGATGGTGGCGGGCTTCGAACGCTATTTCCAGATCGCCCGCTGTTTCCGGGATGAAGATCTGCGGGCCGACCGCCAGCTTGAATTCACCCAACTCGACCTGGAGATGTCGTTCGTTGATAGCGAGGACGTGCAGGTTTTGATGGAGGGCATGATGCTGGCTCTGTTCGCACAGCTCAGCGATAAAAAGGTGCAGTTGCAGCCCTTCCCCATTTTCACCTATGCCGAGGCCATGGAACGCTACGGCAGCGATAAGCCCGACCTGCGCTTTGGCATGGAATTGCTCGATCTCAGCGACCTGCTGGCCGACAGCGGGTTCGGCGTATTTGCCAGTACCGTCCAGGCCGGCGGCCAGATCAAGGCACTCTGCGCCCCGGGCTGTGCCACGTATTCCCGCCGCCAGCTCGACGAACTGACCGCCGAAGCCAAACAAAAGGGCGCCAAAGGCCTGGTGTGGATGAAAGTCGTGGCTGAGGGCTTACGCTCGCCCGTGACCAAATATCTGTCTGCAGCCGAGCAAGAAGGCATCCTGCGGCGCACCCAGGCCCAGCAAGGCGACTTGATCCTGATCGTGGCGGACCAACCGGCGGTCGTGGCTGAAGCACTGGGACATCTGCGCTTGCTCATGGCCAAGCAACTGGGGCTGATGGATGCCAATGTGCTGGCCTGCGCCTGGGTGGTCGACTTCCCGCTGCTGGAATGGAGCGAAGAGGAAAACCGCTGGCAGGCCATGCACCATCCCTTCACCAGCGCCCGCGACCAGGACTGGCCCTTGCTGGCCACAGACCCCGGCGCTGTGCTGGCCAAGGCCTACGATCTGGTATGCAACGGCATGGAGATCGGTGGTGGCAGCATCCGTATCCACCAGCAAGACCACCAGAACCAGATGTTTGCCGCCCTGGGCATCAGCCCTGAGACCGCCCAGGCCCAATTCGGGCATCTGCTCGAGGCCTTCCAGTATGGCGCTCCTCCGCATGGCGGCATTGCCCTGGGCCTGGACCGCATCGTGGCCATTCTGGCAGATGAAGCCAGCATCCGCGATGTCATTGCTTTCCCCAAAACCGCCTCTGCTACGGACCTTATGCTCAACAGCCCCAGTCCGCTGGACGCTACTCAACTGACCGAATTGCGTCTGGCGGTCACGACCGCGGACGATGCCTAACAGCTCCTGACGTTGCCTCAGCAGTCGTCATGAGCCTACGCTTGCCTGATAACGATGAAAATCTCTCGCCCGGGCGCCAAGAACGCAAAGGTTTCTTCTTTTCTTAAGCTCTTTGCGCCTTGGCGAGATAATTGCGAAGCAGGCTCTCAGGCGAGAAGCGACTTAGGACAATCGACTAACGACTACCCTCCAGACATGCATCCCCATCGCCAACGTCTTCGCACCCTGGCACTGCCGGTGCTCCTGTTTCTCCTGTCTCTGACCCTGAGCGCCTGTGGCCAGGTCATTACAAAAGCTACGCCAGTGCCGCCCTCGCCAACGGCAACCCTCAGCCCGCCCCCCAGCAGCACCCCGGCTGCCACTCTCACCCCAGCCCCCTACACCCCGGCCCCCACCCCCACGCCTACCATCACGCCCACCCCC
>JAADGC010000080.1 GCA_013152585.1 Chloroflexota bacterium | reverse complement strand
CCTCGACACCCAACTGCAGCTTCGTAGCAGTGGCATGGATGGTTTTTGGAACTTCCATCTTTTACCCCCCCCGACCCCTACTATCACATCCTCCTCAAGCCTCCCGCCGGCTACGACATCTGGAGCACTGCCGCGCCCGAGGGTGTGGTGGTAGCACCTGATCACCTGCGATTTGACAATCCCGGACTCGAGGTCTACGAAGGCAATCTTTTTGTGCTGCGTGAATCAGGCGTGCAATGCGAGACGCCTACGCCCACACCCACGCCCACCCCCCTGCCGGTGGGTTGTGTCGAGGGCTACAAAGTAGATGACCAACATGTGGGCCTGCCGGATTGGGAGATCCACGCCCGGCCCGCCGGCAGTGCTACGCCCGAATTTGTGGCCACCACCGATGGCACCGGCTATTTTCGCTTCGACGACGTGCCCGTGGGCGACTGGCATTTTTGGGAGGTCATGCAGCCCGGCTGGGAGCCCGTGACCTCATCTGCTTTCGATGCCGCCGTCCCTCCCGGCCCCGAGTGCATCTCCATTCGTTTCAAGAATCGGCAACTGCCTCCTACGGCCACCCCCACGCCCACCTTCACTCCCACATCCACTCCTACGCCCTCGCCCACTCCCACCTTTACGTTGACACCCACCAGCACCCCGGATGGCCATACCAATTACTTCCCCATGGTGCTCAATCCCGGCGGCCTTTGCCAGATCGGGCGTCTGCAGGTGGAGATATACGGAACTTTTTACAGCTTCCCGCTACAGCCTGATGGCAATGTCAAGTCCATCCGTCCCCTGCCCTGGGAATTCCCCACCGTATTCCACGTCGTGAACTATCACGGGCCCATCACCTGGACCCAGTACCAGCCGGCTTATCTCAAACAGGAAGGCGGCAACGATTTCATCTATGCGGGCGGCTATGCCGGCGCCGAATTCAGTCTGTTTGTGCACACATCCTGCGGCGATCTGGCCGTCGAGACTGAGATCGACGATCCCACCCCCACCCCTACGCCCACCGCCACACCTACGGTCGTGCCTACGGCTACGGCCACGGCCGTGCCCACCGCCACACCCACGGTTGTGCCTACGGCCACGCCCACAGCCGTGCCCACTGCCACGCCCACGGCCGTGCCTACGGCCACGCCTCAGCCCGACGGTTGGCAAACCCTGCTGGCCGACGATTTCAGCGGCGATCTCTCCGCCTGGCAAAGGGAAGGCGTCCCCACCTGGGGCCCCACCACCTGCCGCACCCTCGACGATAGCCCCGCTCTGTGGCCGGCCGCCAGCGGCCCCGGTGCTGCCACCGCCTGCACAGATGACTACCCCAACAACCTCGAATCCTGGCTGATTTACGGCCCCTTCGATCTCAGCGATGCCACGGCTGCCAGCGCCGACTTCCAATACTGGCTACGCAGCGAGCTGGACTACGATTTCTTTGAGTGGCTGGCTTCGAACGATGGCGTGCATTTCTACGGAATGCGGCATAGCGGCAACAGCGATGGTTGGGTGCAGAACAGCCTCGACTTCAGTGCTGTGCCAGGATTGGGCGATCTCCGGGGCCAGAAGAATGTCTGGTTCGCGTTGGTGTTCGATAGTGACGATTCCGTCACCGATCAGGGCGTGTTCGTGCACGATGTGCTGTTACGCAAATATGTGGGTAGCGAGCCGCCGGCCCGTTCAAACCAGCGTCCTCCGCCGGCGGCAGCGCCGGTGCAGCGACTGCTTCGTAAGTAGCTTGGTATAAAAACGATGGATAGGTGCCCCGACGACACGGGGCACCTATCAACCAAACCCCCTCCGCTCACCCGCTGTTACCTAATGACTGCTGACTGACGCCGGCGTATCGGTGGAGATGGGTGTATCTGTGGGGGGTGCTGGCGTGTCTGTTGGCGCTGTGGTGAGAGTCGGGGATGGCGTCGGTGTGATGGTTATCCCGCCGGTGGGCGTGGCCGCGGGTTTTTAGGTGGGCCGCGGGGTGGGTGTCGGCAGGGCAGGCGCCCACAGGTGTTGCCACGCAAAGATGAGATCGCTGCTCAGGCAGTTCACGCTTTTTAACCTGTTTACCGTGGTGTGGTATTTTTGCGCCAGCAGGGATAAGGTCTGGCCCCGCTGCACCGTCATCTGCTGCCAGTGGTGCGGGGGATGGGATGTGCAGGGCGTCGGCGCTCGTGTGGGCGTAGGCTTGCGGTGCCGGGGGTTAGGGCTGGGGCGAGGCGTGGCAGGTGGGGTTGGCGTTTGTGAAAGGGTGGGGGGTGGCGAGGTTTTGGCGCTGGCGCTCTTGATGGTGGGAGTGGCTGTGGGGAGTGAAATGGGGTTGTTTGTAGCCAGTGTGCTGGCAGGGTTAGGCGTCAACGTGGGGGTGGCGGTGGCCGTGGGTGCCGGTACCACAAGCGTGTGCAGGGGGGGAGGCGTGTGCAGGCTGGACGCGTTATCCGGGCCTTGCGGAGGCGAGGAATAGACGCTGAGGCTGATATTATTGCCGACGAAACGCATCGAAAACACCGTCCATGCGCTCCACAACCCAAAGAGGATGGCAATGAGCAAAAACAGGGCATAGAACAAGGTACGGGCATTGCCAGATAGGGAAGTGTGGCCGCCCCCGGAGTCCGTCTGCTCTCTCCAGGTCATTCGTGTTTCCCCCACCCATAGGTGATCCCCATCGTGCAAGAGGGTCATGGCCTGCAGGGGCCGCCCGTTCAACCACACAACTGCGTTCAGATTCAGTTTGGCCACGCGCCAATGCCGACCATCGTCCTGGATAATGGCATGGCGGGGGGCGATCAGGGTGTCGGTCAGTCGCAAATCGCAAACCGCGTCACTGCCGATGGTCAGATAAGATTGAGCGACCGGAATTTGTCGGCCGTTGGGGAGAATCAGGTACGGCATGGGACTGGGGGAGTTGCCCGACATGATCGTGCCCTGATTTTGCTAAACTGTCAAGTCCCTGCGGGGATCTGGAATGATGAGACGGCAAATTTGTTTCGTCGGTGTGATTCGCCGAGTACACGAGAGCAGCAGGGATGCACCGGTTCCGCTAACCTGGCATAGCCAGAACCAAGAGGGCCTCTCGCAAAGTAAGCGTCCAGGAATAACTTTCCTTTTTTGGGCTGATGCTGGCCGAGGGTACCCTTCACTGCCCTCGAGGGCAGGCTCGGGCTTTTCTTTGGACGCTTTGCGCCAGGAATCGGCCATCGCCGTCCGGTCTTCGCCACATGGAGAGTCGGCGGAGGCCGACTCCTGGCCGCAGGCCTGAAGAGCCTGACTTCAGTCAGCAAGAGCAAAACGAAACGTCATTGATGGCCTCTCGCAAAGCATGCCCTGAGCGCAGCCGAAGGGGCGCCACGGCACAAAATCATGGCGCCAAAGGCCGAATTTCGTGCCTATTTTTGGAGCACAGTTCTGATGGGGTAAGGGATATCGATACCGGCGGCGGCGAAGGCTAGATGGATGAGCTTGACGCCCTGATCCTGGGCCGTGAAATAACCTGTATCCGACAGATTGATCCAGTAATAAAGTGTAAAGTTGATCGAGCTATCAGCGAATGAGTGGAACACGACCTGCGGCTCGGAATCTGTTTTCAGCCCCGGCAGAGTGGCAATGGCCTCGAGTGCTGTCTGTGTGACCTGTTTGAGATCGGAGTCATAGGCCACACCCACGTCAAGCTTGATGCGGCGAGCGCTGGCCCGTGAATAGTTGGTGATGGCGTTCATGTACACATCGGTATTGGGGATGAGTACATGCAGGCCATCGAAGGTGAGGAGTTTGGTGGCGCGGATATCGACATCCAGGACCTTGCCACTGTAGCCAGTGACGGCGATGGCGTCGCCAACATCGAAAGGTTGCTGCAAAAGCAATAAGATGCCGGCAATAAAGTTCTTGGCGACGTCCTGTAGGGCGAAGCCAACGGTGAACCCCATGATTCCCAGGCCGGCGATGAAACCGGTGACATTGCGATTGACGGTTTGCAACGCCCACAATGTGCCCATAATGATCACCGTCCATTGCCCCAGGCGACTGAGCAATTGTGCGATCTCGGGATCCGTGTTGCGCAGTTGTGCCGAGCGTCGGATGCCGCGCCCCACCCAGCCTGAGGCGTACAGTGATGCCGTAAACAGCACCAACGCGGTGATGAGCTTGGGCAAAAAGATAAGAAACTGTTGGAAGAGGAGGGCCAGTGCAACTTGCGCTGACGTATCGGAACCAGGCATAAACGACCTCCTTGTGAGATACTGTCATTTAAGCAGAGTTCGACGAATTTGTCCAAAAGGGAGCTCTGATATGACGTAGATCATAGCACCCTTGTGAAATATATGCTTTACTATGGCTGTGTCACCTCCCTGAACGTAGCACCATTCTTATTGGTGCACCTCCTTTCAATGTGTGTGTGGAGAGACTCCCGACGGATGCCCCCGTCGGGAGTTCTCTGTTTAGGGAACTTTTCATAATCTGGCTCTGCAAGCGCCCCGGGCTAACCCCATCTTTGACAAGGTGCCCTACGCCCGCTACACTCGCATTGGTACAACATGCGGTGGCATAGCCGCCACCACAATGATCCGCAATGACGAAACGGACGATACGACGGAAATCTCTGGCAAAGACGCCAAAAAGCGAAGCGTTCTGTGTTTTATCTCCCTTTGCGAGAGAGGTATTTTTTGGAGCGGACCCTCCCCTTCTCCTGGAGCCCCAAGCTATGACTGGCACCCATGCCCGGCGCAAAGCCGATCACATCCGCATCAATCTCGAACAGAACGTGGATTTTCCGCATTTGACCACGGGTCTGGAGCGCTACCGTTTGCGGCACGAGGCCTTGCCCGAACTGGACCTCGACGCCATCGATATGTCGGTGCAGGTGTTTGGCAAGCGGTTGCAAGCGCCGATCCTGATTTCTTCCATGACCGGCGGCACCGATGAAGCCGCCGGGATCAATATGAACCTGGCGGCGGCAGCCGAGGCCGCCGGGGTGGCGATGGGGCTGGGCTCGCAGCGTACTGCCATCGAGGAGCCGGAGCAAGCCTACACCTTTCAGGTGCGCAAGGTAGCGCCGAATGTGCTGTTGTTCGCCAATCTCGGAGCCGTGCAGCTCAACAAGGGCTATGGCGTCGAGCAATGTCTGCGGGCGGTGGAGATGTGCGAGGCCGACGCCCTTATTTTGCATCTCAATCCTTTGCAGGAGGCGGTGCAGGCCGATGGCGATTGGCACTGGCAGGAGCTGACGGCCAAAATCACCGCCGTATGCCGGGCTTTGCCCGTGCCGGTGATCGCCAAAGAGGTGGGCTGGGGCATCTCGTCCCAGACCGCACAGCGGCTGCTGGATGCCGGGATCTCTGCTATCGATGTGGCGGGCAGTGGCGGCACCTCATGGACTGAGGTGGAGTACTATCGGGCCAAAGATGTGCGGCGACAGCGTCTGGCGCGGGCTTTCGCCGACTGGGGCATCCCCACCGCCGAGTCATTGCACTTGGTGCGGGCAGTGGCGCCCGACCTGCCGTTGTTTGCCAGCGGCGGGCTGCGCAGCGGCATCGATATCGCCAAAGTGGTGGCGCTCGGCGCCGATCTGGGCGGGATGGCCGGGCCTTTCCTGCGGGCCGCAGTGCAGAGTCAAGCCGCGGTCGCCGCCGAGATCGCAGCCGTGGTGTTGGAGCTACGTGTGGCCATGTTCGCCACCGGCGCCGCCAACCTGGCTGCTCTGCGCCAGCCAGACCGCTTACAAGTTGTCTCTTCATAATTACCAGGAGTTATGCTTTTATGAGCTTTGCTGCTTTTAGCCAGGAATGGTTGCCGCAGGTTGAGTCGACCATGCAGGCGTTATTGACCGCCGGGCCGGCGTATTTGCAGCCCTTTTATGGCATGATGCGCTATCATCTGGGCTGGGAAGATGCCCGGGGGCAGCCCGAATCGGCGCCGCAGGGCAAGCGCATTCGGCCTTTGCTGGTGCTGATGTCGGCTCTGGCTGCTGGCGGCGAGCCCGATGCCGTCCTGCCCGCGGCGGCGGCGGTAGAACTGCTGCACAACTTCTCGCTGATCCACGACGATATCGAGGACGCCAGCGATACGCGACGACACCGTCCCTGCCTGTGGACCTGGGCAGGCGTGCCCCAGGCCATCAACACCGGCGATGGCATGTTCACCGTAGCCCGGCTGGCGATGCACGATTTGCTCGATGGCGCTGTGCCGCCGGAGCGGGCCTTGTGGGCGATGCGCGTCTTCGATCAAACCAGCCTGCGTCTCACCGAAGGCCAGTTTCTCGACATGGATTTCGAGAAGCGGCGTCAGGTCAGCCTCGAGACCTACGTGCAGATGATCTCCGGTAAGACCGCAGCCCTGCTGGCGGCTTCGGCGCAGTTGGGACCCATTGTGGTGGGAGCAGCCGAGGCCGACGTGTTTTATTTTCGGCAGTTTGGCTACGAGCTCGGCATCAGTTTTCAGATTCAGGATGACATTCTCGGCATTTGGGGCGATGCCCACCTCACTGGCAAGTCAGCTTCGACGGATCTGCTCACCCGCAAAAAGACTTTACCCGTGCTTTTTGCTTTATCGCAACCCGGGCGCCAGGGTGATGCCCTGCGTGCTATCTATGCCCGCGAGCAGGACCCCACCCCCGACGATCTGCCAGGCATCGTGCGCCATCTCGATGCCTTGAACGCCCGCACTTACGCCGAGCAAGCTGCCGACGAGCATTTGCAACGGGCGTTGGCGGCGCTGGACGCTGTTTCGGCGCAAAACGAAGGCCAGGCGCTGTTGCGGGAAGGTGCGCAGCGTCTTGCAGGCCGCCAGACTTGAGGACGAGCAAGGCTGTGCCTCAGACCCAGAAGTCAGACCCAGAAGGAAGTTGACATGTGCTCATCTACTCGGTATCTGGATTTATTGCGCCGCGAAGCCCTCAAGCGGGGATTGATCACGGACCAGACCTCCATCGACGCGGCCACGGCCTTCCGCCTGGTGCGCGATATGCCTTATCAACGGGCATCTGATCGCCGGCCGGAAACCACCTTGCATGAATGGCGGGGCACCTGCTCGGGCAAGCATTATCTGCTGAAAGCGCTGTTTGCGGAACTGGGCCTGGCCGCGGATGTGATGGCCTGCACCGTGGTCACGCGTCCTGATCCCCAATCGTTACCGGCTCCCCTGGCACATATCTTAGCCCCAAGCGGGGGCGAATTTGTGGATGTGCACAATTATCTGCGGTTGCATCTGCCCACGGGCGACATGGTCGTCGATGCCACCTGGCCTCTGTCTACAAAAAAGCACGGCTTTGCCGTCAACGAGACGTTCAAACTGGGCGAGTCTCAGCGCATTGCCGGGCAGCCGATCACAAGTTGGGTGGTGCCGGACGATGTCGATCCGCAGGCGTTCAAGCAGGAATTACTGCACCGGTATTTCAGCTCCGACCAATTGCAAGCCCGCGAAGCCTTTATCGAAACCCTGAGTCTGTTGCTGACGGGGGCGCAGCCTCGCTAGGTCACGAGGCTGTCAATCATGCACCGGTTCCGCTGGCGCCGACCGCCCGGCATGGCTTCAGGATATGACAACGAATAAGAGGATGGAACGAATGGGTTTTAGGTGGGTGAGGTGGCAGATGTAAGCCATGTTGTCGACAAGAGAGGTCGGCGCAGCCCGTCCTTCAGCCCGAAGGGCTCCAGGCGAGGCGAATCGAATTCGCCCCCTGACCGGGGCCAAGTCCCCGCAGGGACTTTGGCCTTATCGCGTCAATAGGGTCTCGCTGCTGACAAGATCGGTCGGCGGAGGCCGACCGGTGGCCGCAGGCCCTCTAGCCCCGATTTCAATCGGCGGGGCCAGGGCGACTCTGTCGGGCACCCCTGAGCAAAAACAGGATCATTTAACGCTTGGCATGGCCTAAGACGGGAAGAGGCGCAAAGGGGAGAAGTGTAAACCTGTTTCCGGACTTGTCAGTGACCGGTTCATCCATCATTTGCCACAAGGCAACTGAACTGGGCGTAAGCAAGGCTCCATTCATGATCCCTTTGTAAGCAAAATGTAAGGTTCAAAACGAGGATGTTGATGTAGAATATAAATAGGTTTTCAATAATTGAACAACAGAAACAGCACAGCATAATTATATTTTATTTGAGCACGCTAGCTTCTGCTAGATACACCAAGCTTGTCACAAAGCGCCAGAAAAAACTTGAGGGTACACACTTATGAGTTACAACCAAAGACGTTCCTTCGCTCACAACACCAGGTGGTTCGCATTCCTGGGGCTGCTGCTTGTCATCAGCCTTTTGCTGCCGATTGCCGGGGCTTCTGCTGAACCATCCTATCACGATCCTACCGCCAGTGTCGGCAATTTTGTCTGGTTCGATGCCAATGAAAACGGCATACAGGATAGTGGCGAAACCGGTATCCCCGGCGTGGAAGTCAAGATTTTCGATGCCAGCAACAATTTGGTCGCCACGACCACCACCGATAGCAGTGGTCAGTATGGGTTTAGCGTAGCGACCGATTCCTATACCGTGCAGTTTATCTTACCGGCCGGATATCATTTCACTCAACAGAATCAGGGTGCAGACCCCGGACTCGATAGTGATGCTGACCCCACTGATGGCAAAACCACACAGTTCGGGATCACGGACGGAGAAATCAATGATGACCTCGATGCCGGTCTGATACGTAACCCGGATGTTTGTTTTGCCGTAGCCGACAGCACGACTACCGCCAATGATAGCAGCGCCGAGGACACCCTGGCCTATCTCGACCGTACCACAGGCGCTACAGCTCCCGTCGCCGGTAACGTGGGAAATACAGGCACCTACAACATCGAAGCCGTCGCCTTTCAGCCCGGTGGACAAACCCTGTTTGCTGCTGATGCCGGCCAATTAGGGACACTCAATTTGGTGACCGGGCAGTTTACTGCCAGACCGAATGCTTTTGGCAGCGGGGATGGCTACATCAACGGCATCAAGACGACGGAATCATTCAGTGATGTCGATAGCCTCAGTTTCGATCCCACCACTGGCGATTTTTATGGCGCCACACGCCGCAGTGGCCTGGATCTGCTATTTCGTATTGATCCGACTACCGGCGCCTTTGTGCCCGGCGCTTTCCCCGACCCCACCAATCCCAGCCTGACCGTTGACTTTGTAGAGGTGGGAGCCATTGCCGGCCTCGATGATGTCGATGACATAGCCATCGATCCTGTGACCGGCGTCATGTATGGTTCTATCAACAGTGGTAGTGCTTCCGCCGACAAGCTGGTGATCATCGATAAGAGCACCGGCGCTGTCACAGAGGTCGGCACCATTAACGATGCCAGCGGCTCTCCCATCCAGGACATGGAAGGGCTGAGCTTTTTCAACGATGGCATGTTGTACGGCACTACGGGTAAAAATGGCCCCACGACCAATGGTCTCTATCAAATCGATAAGACAACCGCCGTTGCCACACTCATCGGTCAACTCACCGAACCCCTGCGTGACTTCGAGGGCTCCGACTGTCTGTCGGGCAACGCCTACGTTGTGGTCGAAAAATCCACCAATGGCGAGGATGCCGATACTATTCCCGGCCCCAACGTGCCGTTAGGCGATCCCGTTACATGGACTTACTTTGTCCGTAATACCGGCAATATGACCCTGGTCGACGTTCAGGTCAGCGATGACCAACTTTCCGCCCAGAATCCCATCTGCACCATCGCCACCCTGGGGCCCGGGCAGAGTAATACGGATGCGGGTGTGAGCTGTACCGCCAGCGGCATTGCCACTGCCGGACAGTACACCAACACGGCGACGGTCGTGGCCGAAACCCTCGACTCCAGCGACGTTATCTCGGACACCGATCTCAGCCACTATCTCGGCGTGGATTATAACACCGCCAGTATTGGCGACTTTGTCTGGCACGATACATTCCATCCTCAAACTCATGAAGTGGATGGTATCCAGGATAGCGGCGAGCCCGCCCTGGCCGGCGTTGTGGTTGAACTTTATGATAATGCCAGCAATCTGGTGGATACCAAGACCACCAGTGCCAGCGGCTACTACCAATTCACCCAGCTACTACCGGGCACTTACACCGTCAAGATAGCCGACAGCAATTTTGCCTCCGGCGGCGTTCTCGAAGGCTGGTACGCCAGCCCGCCCAACGAGGGCAGCGATGACAGCAAAGATAGCGACGGCGACCGCACGAACCATGAAGCCAGTGTCTCCCTGAGCTTGGGCGAAACAAACGGTGATGTCGACTTTGGCTTCTTCCGCACCAGTGTGGATTTGCAGAAAACCGGCCCCCAAAGCATACAACTAGGCGATACCATCACCTATCACTTCCGAGTAGAAAATACCGGTGATGTCGTCTTGCACGGCGGTGTCAGTGTTTATGATGCCATGCTCGAACCCAGTGGCGATCACAAAATTTGGAACCATGTGGTATGGCCGGGCGAGGTCTATACATTCGACCGCACCTACACGCCCACAGAATTCCAATGTGGTTCTCTGGACAACACCGCCACCGCCATCGGTCACCCCCTCTATCCCGACGGCTCCGCACTCCCTAATGTCACGGACGAAGATAGCTGGACAGTCACCGTCGATTGCGCCCAGCCCGATCTCGGCCTCGACAAAACCTTCCGTTCACCGATCAACCGCACAACTCTCATCGTAGGTGAGACCGCCAGCTTTGATATTGTCACCACCAACACCGGTGGCACCACTATCACCTACTTGCCTTTGAACGATGCCTTCGACAACGCCTGCTTTACCTACACGACCAAAAGCTCCCAGCCCGAAGAAAGCAGCTATAGCAATCCCGGCGGTACCATCTCCTGGCTGGACCTGACTTTAGCCAACGCCCAGGATCTGGCCGTAGGCGCCGCCTTTACCACTACGGTCCATTTCGAAGTGACCGGCGTCAGCGCCCAGGGCTACAACGAGGCCAGCGTGACCGGAGCACTGGATGAGTACGGGAATGCCGTGCCTGACCGCACATCCACAGTCGACTTCTCCTGTGTGGATGCCCGCATCAGCATTGACCCAGGTTCTGCCGTCAATGCCGCCGGCGATCCGCATACCTTTACCATTACGGTAGAGAAGAACGAAGGCAACGGCTGGGTGCCTGCTGCCAACGTCCACCCCGTGGTCACCATTGACCCCACGCCTGACAGCGTTACCGATACTTGCGATACCACCGGCACGGACGCGAATGGCGAATGCACCGTGACCATCAACAGCAACAGCGGCGGACAATTCACGGCCCATGCCGCGGCCGACATCGACTTTGGCGGCGGAGCGATTGCCCACCGCCAAACCGATGGCAGCAATGGCAACAGCGACGATGCCGCCAAGACTTACGTGAACGCCCGCCTTAGCCTCACTCCGGCGCAGGCTGCGAATCAAGTTGGCGACCAGCACACCTTCACGGCCCACCTGGAATTCGACACTGGCGACGGCAACGGCTGGGTGAATGCCCCGGCGAATGAGACGATCACCTTCACCAAAAACAGCGGCCCCGGCACCTTGGGCGCCAGCTCCTGCACCACCGCCGCCAACGGCAAGTGCACCGTAACCCTGGATTCCACCACCACCGGCGCCACGCAGGTCACGGCCTCGTGGAGCGGCAGCATCAGC
>JAADGC010000124.1 GCA_013152585.1 Chloroflexota bacterium | reverse complement strand
CATGACTAAAAAACTAAACATCGGCCTTATCGGCGCCGGGCGCATTGGCCGACTCCATGCCGAAAACATGGCCTACCATATCCCTACAGCACACCTGAGCGCTGTTTCCGACATTATCTTGCCCGCTGCCGAAAAACTGGCTGCCGATTTTGGCCTTCCGGCCGCGTATCAGCACCACCGTCGCATTCTGGACGATCCTGCCATCCAGGCCGTGGTGGTGTGCTCCAGCACCGATACCCACGCCCAGATGATCGAAGAAGCCGCAGCCGCCGGCAAACATATCTTTTGCGAAAAGCCCATCCATCTTGATCTAGCCCGCATCGAGCAAGCCCTGCAGGCGGTCGATCAGGCGGGCGTGAAACTGCAGATCGGCTTCAATCGCCGTTTCGATCCCAACTTCCGCCGCGCTCGCGAACTGGTGGTCAGCGGCCAGATCGGTGAACCCCATCTGATACGTATCACCAGCCGTGATCCCGAGCCCCCCCCCATCGCCTACATCAAAGTCTCGGGTGGCATCTTCCTCGATCAAACCATCCACGACTTCGACATGGCCCGGTTTTTAATCGGTGAAGAGGTGACCGAGATCTACGCCACCGGTGGGGTGATGATCGATCCGGCCATTGGTGAGGCCGGTGATATCGACACCACCCTGATTACCTTGCGCTACGAGAACGGCGTGCTGGGCAGCATCGATAACAGCCGCAAGGCCGTGTACGGCTATGACCAGCGCCTCGAAGTCTTTGGCTCAGAAGGCGTGATCATCGTCGGCAATGCCAAGCCCGACACAGTCCTGTTCGCCGACCATCAAGGCGAGCACAGCGCCCTGCCCCTGTTCTTCTTTGTCGAACGCTATACCGAATCCTACCGGTGCGAAATGAGCGAGTTCATCGACTGTGTGCTCAACGACTGCACCCCGCCAGTGACCGGACATGATGGTCTGGTGCCGGTAGTGATGGGCTACGCCGCCAAAAAATCGTATCTTGAACACCGGCCCGTCAAACTCAGCGAGATCCGCTGAATGGCAGTCGCCGGATTATCATCGAATCACACTCAAAATCCAGGAGGTTTTTACCCGTGGCAACCTTAACCCCACCCAAAACCCAACCCATGCCCTCGGGCTGGCTCCCCAGCGACAATCCCACCGTCGTCTTCGAAGACAACCGCATTGGTCGTATGAAAAAAGACATTTTCGAGGCCAGTGATGAAAAGCTCGACCAGATTCTGGCCGAATACGGCATGAATCCCGGCCATGTTCCGCCCGTCGAATGGAGCAAGCCGGGCACCTATCTGCAGATGATGACCGGGCAGCAGATGCAAGATGAACTCAGGAAGAACGACATCGTCCTCATCCCCGTCGGCTGCACCGAATATCATGGCAAACATCTGCCCAGCGCCACCGACACCCTCTTCGTCAGCCAGATCGTCGAAGGCATACGCCGCTACTTCCTGAAAAAAGATATCCCTGTGGCCCTCGCCCTGCCGCCGATCAACTACGGCGCCCATCCTTACCACCACTACGGCATGCCCGGCACAGTGCCGGTGCGCGAGGATATCGTGCGGGAAATGCTGATCGACACGATGCTGGGTTTATGGAACACCGGCTTCCGCAAACAGATTATCATTAACAATCACGGTCAGCTCTGGGCGCTGGAAACGGTTATCCAGCAGTTCCAGAAACGCTATCAGCTCCCTGGCATCTACCGCGTGATGGACTGGCATCGTGCCGTGCGCGAGATGTTCCTGACCCAGGACCGGGGTGGCGACTATGGCACCAACTTCGTCCATGCCGAGGAAGCCGAAACTTCACTGGCCTTGTATCTGTTCCCTGAGATGGTGGATATGAGCCTGGCCGTGAACACCCAGGGCAAGGGCTATCTGCCCGACGGCCATTTCGACACATCGGTCGATCCTTATCGCCGCCCCAGCCGCTGGTCCGAAGGCGAAGGCCATTTCGCCATCGAGATCAGTGCCACGCCGGAAGGGGTGGTGGGCAATGCCGCAGATGCCTCTGCCGAAAAGGCCAAACGCCCCCTGGCGGCGATTCTGCGCTACCTCAGCATTCTGATCGAAGACATCCGCGGGGTCTTCCCGCCTGGCGTCGTGCCGCCGGTCGAAGAAGTGACGCTGCGCTCGGCTGAAGATATGGCGCCTTATCTGCTCGAACCCCTGAGCGCCGGCTGGAAGCCCGTCTATGGCTTGCCCCGCATCGGCCAGAGCAACATCTTCTAGCTTTCGGGCCCCCCACCGTTTTCACAAGAAAGCCCCCGGCTTCCACCGAAGTCGGGGGCTTGTTTTGGGTCGGGCATCAGTTTAGGCGTCGGGAGTGAGGGACATGGAATTAACATAACGCATATTGAAATCGTTATCCAGATCAAGGTCGATTTGCTCGGCGCGGTGTGCCAGGGCTTCGCCGCGGGCAAAGCCTTCATCGCTGAGAAACATGGCAGCGCCGAAACCGGCGCCATTGGCGACCGTTTGTACCACCTCTTTGCGCACGGGGGGAATCATGCCCAGGGCCATGACAGCATCGATGTCGACCTGTCCGCCAAAAGAGCCCGTGAGATAGATGTGGGCCAGGTCCTGCGCATGTAGGCCCAGGCGGGCCATGAGGATTTCCACTGCGGCTCGAATGGCGCCTTTGGCTTTTTGCAGCTCGCGGACGTCGAACTGCGACAGCGCCAGCGAATCATCGGCAGCCAGGTGCAAACGACGAATGCCGTGGACATCGACATCGAAACGATCTGCGAAGAGAGGTGGCTGGGCGGCAAAGCGGCCACTGGGCTCAATCACGCTCACCCGGCGCAATTCCTGGATCAGGCTGAGAAGGCCGGAACCGGTGAGGCCGACGGGGGAGGCGTCAGCGATGGTGTCGAAACGAATCTGCTGCTCTGTAATAGCAACCTTGGTGATGGCGCCATCCACGGCCCGCGAGCCGCAAGAGATATTGACCCCTTCGAAGGCAGGCCCCGCCGCCGTAGAAGCCGTGAGAATGCGCTTGCCATCTGTGACCATGACTTCGCCATTGGTGCCCAGATCGATGGCGGCGATGGGAGCGGACGCATTATCGAAACCAAAATAAGCCAGACAGGCCAGGGCGTCGGAGCCCACAAAACCGCCGATCAGTGGCGGGAGCATGACTTTGACATGCTGGGGAAAGATGCCGCCCATGAGGCCGCTGGCGTCGGGGAGAGCCTGGCGGCTATAGGGTTGAAAGGGGATGACGGCGAGGGTATCGATGGGCAGGCGGGCCAGGAGGTGGTGCATGGCCACATTTCCCACGATGGTCACGCGTTCGATGCGCTCTTTTACCCGCCGGGAGAGCTTGAGAGAGTCAACTGCCTGATTGATGGAGGCGAGGGCGAGTTTGTGCAGGCGCTCGGCGTCTTCGGGGTTTTCGGCAGCCGCCAGTCGGGAGATCACGTCGGCCCCAAACACGGTTTGCTGGTTGAGCCCGGCCCCGCCCGCGCATACTTCGCCCGTATCGAGCATGGTGAGAAACGCCGCGACCGTGGTCGACCCCAGATCGATGGCCAGCCCCAGGGGGGTATCGCTTTTTTTGTAGGCGTTGCTGCCCTTGAATATCTTATTGGAATAGATGACGATGGGCGCCAGGGTGACTTCGACATCTTCGACAACGCGGGCCCGGCAGGCCAGCCGGTTCCCCACCGCCAGTTCACCCTCACTGAGATTCTTATGCTCGATCTCATCGGGCGGGGCGAGGCCGGCTTCAGCCAGTATCTTACATTTGCCGCAAGTACCGCGTCCGGCGCAAGGTTGTTCGAGCGGAAGCCCGGTGCGGGTAATGGCATCGCCGATCAAGCTGCCGACTTCGGCACTGACGGTGGCGGTTTTTTCTCCATAGGTGACGGTTATTTGGGGCATGATCGTGTTTGAATAATGAGAGTGTGATGGGGGCCATAACGAAAGGCGCCATGCTACAGGCCTTCCTGTTAGATGCAGGCGCTACGGTCGAGGTTAGCTGAGGCGGGACGCTCAGGAGTTTTTAGGGCAAAGCTGCTGTGAACACCATCTATCCGCGTTCTCACTCTTGTCGGTCCGGGGTACAGCCTGGCTAGAATAAACCTGCGGGAGGTGGTCAGCGATTTTTCGGTGCTTGCAGCACTTCTGATCACTTGGCGGAGGGCGAAAACGGGGATTCGGTTCTTATTTTTTCAACGAAGGAATCACCAGAAAATCGATCCAGTTGCGCAATTCCTGCTGCAAGATCTGGGGATCAAGGATGTCGTCGCCAATGCCAAGTTGCTGGCGCAGGGCCGCGTTTTGGGGATCGTTGTATAACTGGCGCTGGGCCGCGGCATGGGCATGCACGTCGTCCTCGCTGACGAAGAAGCCTTCTTTCACCAGGGGGCCGGAGCGGGCGTCGATGAGCTGCGCCATTTCGTAAAGAGTATATTCGGGATGGTATTGGGTGGCCCAGAATTCGCCTTTGCCGTGTTTGACTACCATGGCTTGCACATGCGTATGTTCGTCGGTAGCCAGCACGGTTCCGCCGGAAGGCACCCGGGTGACCTCGTCCAGGTGCATGATAAAGCCTTTGAATTGCTCCGGCTTGTCTTTCAGCAAGAGAGATTGGCGCCCGGCTGCGGTCTGTTGGATGGTGCCGGTGATGCCCCATTCACGGCCTTTGGGGTTGTACTTCACTTCACCTCCGGCAGCAACGGCGGCCATCTGGATGCCCCAGCAACTGCCATATTGCGGCGGTCCGGCTTCGTAAATGGCGCCCGACAGCTCGATCTGTCGCCTGACACGGGGATCATCGTCGTGGTAGATGGTGAGGTCGGACCCGGTCCAGACATAGGCATCGTAGGAATTGAGATGGGCGCCCGTGGGCAGGCTGCTATCGAGATCGGCAATGGTGAGGATGTCGATGGCCGCTTTGGGGACATAAGCTGTAAAGAAGCGGATGTAGTTGTCGTGCGCCTGTGAAACATGGTCACGGGTGAATTTGGCCCGGCTGGTCTGGGGATAGCCGTTGATGATGCAGAGGGAGAGTCCGAGGTCTGGGTGCATGAGTGGCTCCTAGGGAGGAGATGCGGGATATGTCTGGCGCAGAAAGGCCAGGAGTTTTTGGGGATAGTCGGTGATGATGCCGCTGACACCGGCATCGATGAAGCGTTGCCAGTCTTCAGGTTCGTTCAGGGTAAAAAGATTAATGTGGATGCCCTGCGTTTGCAGCCGGCGGACTTCGTCGGGGCTGATCAGGGTGTAGCGGGGATTGTAGGTGTCGAATTCAGGAGCGCTCCAGTCGAGTTTTTCATCTTCGTGGTAGCCTACCAGCGCCTGGACTTCGATATCTGGCTGTAAGCTGGCAGCCTGCCGCAGCCAGTCGTGAACAAAGGAGGAGAGAATCATTTGCCGGGGGGCGATCCCCACTTCTGCGATCAGTGCCAGCACGGCTGCGACCAGGGGGAATTGCTCCTGGGGTGCAGGCTGGCGTTTAAGTTCGAGATTCAGGCGCCAACCGAGCTTTTTGGTGAGCTGCAAAGCGGCGCGAAGTGTGGGAACCGGTTCGCCGTGCATGGCGGCCAGCTCTTCGGCCCTGATTTGTCCGGCTGCGATCTGGCCGAAAGGATCCTCGGCAACGAACCAGCTCCCGGCGTCGAGTTGCTGGATCTCGGCCAGGGTAAAAGTGGAGAATGTCCATGGCCGGCGTTGCGGAAAACGCTGGCGGGCATCGGTGGTGCGAACGAGGGCGTCGTCGTGCATGAGGATGAGCTCGTCATCGGCGGTGACGGCGACATCGGTTTCCCACAGGTCGGCGCCCATCAGGTAGCCTTTGCGGGCAGCCATGAGGGTGTTCTCGGGCGCCAAACTGCGGGCCCCGCGGTGAGCAATGATGACTGGTTGCCCCATGTTACTTCTCGCGGCCCAGGGCGAAGCCTTTGGTGAATTGCTCTTGCAAGAGGATGAAAACAAGCATGGGTGGGATCATGGCCAGGATGGCCGCGGCCATGAGGAGCCCCCAGTTGGTGGTGTCTTGCTGATTGGTCAGGCTTCGCAGGCCCACCTGAATCAATTGATGTTTATTTTCGCGCACGATCACCAACGGCCAGATGTACTGATTCCACATATAGATGAATTGGATTAGCGCCAGGGCAGCGATGGTGTTCCATGACATGGGAATGAGGATGCTCCACAGAAAGCGGATGGGCCCGGCGCCGTCCACGCGGGCGGCGTCGGCCAGATCAGCCGGGATGCTGGAGAAATGCTGTCGGAAGAGAAAGACGCCGGTGGCGCTGGCCAGGAAGGGCACCGTCAGCACGGCATAGCTATTCTCCACCCCAAATTGCCGGGCGATATCCGATACCAAATTGAATAAGGCCACGATCATGATCTCGGTGGGCATCATCAGGGTGAAGAGGATGAAGTAGAAGACCCATTCTTTGAACGGGAAATCGAAATACACCAAACCCAGGCCAGCGGTCATGGAAAAGAGTGTCTTGAAGAACATGACAATCCCGGCCACCAAAAGGGTATTTTTTATATACAGGCCGAGGTCAAATTGATACCAGACGGTTTTGTAGTTGAGGATACCTGCGGTGCCGGGGCCCAGCTTGGGGGGGAAGTGATAGACTTCGGCGCGGGTTTGCGTGGATTTGGCCAGGGCGAAAAGAACGGGCGCCAGTACCAGGAAGACGATGATGATCAAGACGATGTGCGTTATTATCTCATTGCGGGTCTTGCGTCGCATGTGAAGTTTCATTATCAACCTCCGTAGTACACTTGCCGGCCCGATGTGCGGAACTGGATGAGTGTGAGGCCGACCACCAGCAGGAAGAGGATGACGGACTGAGCCGATGCCAAACCGGTCTTGTAGTACTCGAACGCGTCACGATAAAGGTTATAGATCATGAGGTTAGTGGCGTCGAGGGGGCCGCCCTTGGTGAGGATGTCGATCATGCCGAAGATATCGAAGAAGGAATAGGTGATATTCGTAATAAGAAGGAAGAAGGTCATGGGAGAGAGCAGGGCAAAGGTGACGCGCCAGAATCTCTGCCAGGTGTTGGCGCCATCGATCGATGCAGCCTCCAGTACTTCGGTGTTGACATTCTGTAGAGCGGCTAGATAAAAGACGATGTTATACCCCAAGTTTTTCCAGATGCTGGCCATGATCACAAGCGTAATAGCTAACTTTGGTTCTCCCAGCCAGTTGAGTTCGTGACCGGTGACTACCGATGTCAGATAATTGACGGCGCCAAAACCCGGCGAGAACATGAAAAGAAAAACCACCCCAGCGACTGCTGGCGACAGGGCGAAGGGCCAAATCAAGAGAAAACGATAAATGTTGGCGCCATGGATCTTTTGGTTGGCAATCATGGCAATTAGTAGCGATAGTCCCAAACCCACAATGACCACGGCCATGGCCACCAGCACCGTGGAGACGATGGTTTGGTGGTAGCCGGTGTCATGGAGCAAATTGAGATAATTCTCCATGCCTGAGAACTTGGTTTTCAGTCCCAGAAAAGCCACCCGGTAGAACGACAGGCGGAATGTCTGCACCACCGGGTAATAGAGAAACACCAGAAGAATGATTAGAGTGGGGAGTAGAAATAGCCAGGGGAGCCATTTCCCTTTGAATCGAGCAGTGCTCATAAGGCATCCTGTTACCTGATTATTGCGAATAACCGGGTGACCCGGTTGTAGAACCGAATCACCCGGTCTTTGACGGAAAGGGGGGTGTAATCAGCTTCTTGGGGCCGATGTGCCGGAATTATTCGACAGACTTGTTGTAGTCGACGATAGCTTTATCGGCCTGGGTCTTGGCTTCGGCCAAGGCATCGTCCACGGAGGTCTGACCCGCCAGCACTTTCTCGACAGCCTGTTCGATGATGGTGCGGACTTCGGGGAATGCGCCAATGACGGCGCCACGGGTGGCATTGTCGTCTTTGGTGTTCAGGAGTTGGTCGAAGGCGGCGCGATAAGCGGGGTTGCGCTTGAACCAATCTTGGCCTTCCAGCACGGTCACAGACGACTTGCGGATGGGGAAATAACCGGTGGCTTTGTGCCAGCGAATGGCATTTTCGGTGTTGGTGAACCAGGTGATGAAGTCAGCAGTCGCCTTCATTTCGTTATCGGGATGGCCAGCGGTCATCCACATGCTGGCGCCACCAACGATCACACCCATGCGTTCGCTGTTTGCGGGATAGGGCAGGTAGCCCGTGCCGAGTTCGAAGCCGTTGGCAGCAGCGTCATTCTGGCGATTGACCACATCACTGGTGGAGGTGATTTCCATGGCAGACTGGCCGGAGACGAAGATAGCATCGGCGCCGTCCCAGTCTTCGAGCTTGCCGCTGTAGGCATAGTAGCCTTTGTCATACATCTCTTTCCACCAGGTCACGATCTCTTTGGCGGCATCGCTGGTGAGGTTGACGGAAGTGGCGCGGGCATCGCGACCATTGCCATTGTCAGCCAGTTCGGCGCCCATGTTGGCCATCCATTGTTCGAAGAACCAGCCATGCAGAGGCCAGGAGATGCAGTTCTTGGCAGCGCCGCTGGAAACAATGGTCTCACAGGCGGAAAGCATTTCTTCGAACGTTTCGGGCGGATTTTCGGGATCCAGACCCGCGGCGCGGAAGATGTCTTTGTTGTAGTAGAGGATGGGGTTGGAGGAGTTCCACGGCATGGAGTAGAATTTGCCGTTGAAGCGGTAATAGTTGGACACACCACCGATCAGGTCGTCCATGTGTACCCATGAGGGGGCACTGTCTTCGAAGGGAGCGAAGATGCCGGAGTCGAGTGCCAACTGCGAGCCGATTTCGAAAATCTGCACGATGTGGGGCGGGTTGCCTTGCTGGGCGGCCAGAATGGCGGCGTTCAGAGTGTCACGGTAGGAGCCTTTGTTTTCCACGTGCACGTAGGTGCCAGGGTGGGTGTAGTTGTAGTCAGCCACCATACGCTCGATGAGCAGCTTGCGGCCGCCACCAAAGGCATGCCAGAAGTCGATCACAGTTGCACCTTCTGGGATCACTTCTTCAGCTTGTTTTTGCACTTTCACTATTTTGGTCACTTCTACGACCTTGGTGACTTCCACAACTTTGGTCTGTGTTCCACCGGCAGGCGCTGTTGCAGCGCATGCAGACACGACCACGGCCACCAACATAACCAGGGCCACTAAAACCAGAGAACGACGGAATGAAGTTTGCATGGTTCTTCTCCTTCTTTGGAAAGACTCATGGGAGTGTTCATCATCATCGAGAACACAAAAGGAATGAAACGAGTTGGGACATAGAGTGCAGAGTCGGAATGACTGGATACTGCCGCAGACACCTCCTTTTGTAAATATGGGCTTATGTACACAACGAAATCCGTAGCATGATTACCGGGCATGCTGAAAGTCCCGGCGACCATGACGCTTCAGCACACAAGCGATAAGAACAGAAACGGTAACATGTATTCTAAATTATCACACAATTTTAATCAACGCAAAAAGTGCCGGGGGGTGCGCATCCGTTTTTTGTCCCCTGAACGCTGAGATTCTTCACTGAATTTGACCTCTCGATGCACGTTTTTATTTGAGTGCCACGACTTTTCGATGTGTCTTGGCTTCGTGAACCCGTTCAGAATGACAGTTTCAACCTTCACTTAGCTTACGCCCGCGTGTACTAGCGAAGCTTCGCCTCAAACCGACGAGAATCAGGACACAGATAGACACAGGCTTCGCACACAGATAAAAAAATATCTGTGAAAATCTGTGTCCAAAAACTTGACTCATTGGTTAAGATTTCAAGCTATGAAAGTACTTAGTCGTTCAGCGCCTGGGCAATGCCGCCCCCCAATGTGCCCAATGCCCCCGAAATGACCCAGGTGATGCCGCAGAGCAGGGTGGCAAAGAAGATGCTCCCGCCCACGGTGTCCATGGCCAGTAGATCGATGCCCCAACCGGCAAATATCTGCAAGATCCCCTGTGGTAAGAGATGCAGGCTGGAGATGGCGCCGCCGGCCAGGGCGTAACGCACAGGCGCCAGACCGATGTTGACGATACCGTCGAGCAGGCCGGCAATGACCCCGGCGCCGGCGCCGGCAGCCACTCCCCCGGTGCTTGCCCCCCCTTTGACTGCGATCCGGCCGCCTACGTAGCCCCCAAAGGTCCAGGCGCCAAAGCGCAGGGGGAGGGCGACAAAGCCACAAATGGGGATGACGCCCAGAATGGAGAAGGCTGCGGCAACGATAGCGCCGGCCAGACCTCCACGCAATATACCACGTGCGATCATAATGCCTCCGGGGTGGATTTCGATGAGGGTGCAGACATGCGTCTGCCGCAATCTATCACTGGCGGGAAGGATTGTCAACTTGTATCTGGTAGCCGCTGAGATCGCGAACCATGAGGGGGGCGTAAAACGTGTGGGCCCAGGCCGGCAGGGGCAGATGCGTGGCGGGATCGCCAAAGAGGGCATAAAGTTGGGCCAGGAATTCGGTGTAGAAGTATCCCTGGCTGTAAAGATGGAGTTTGGCGAGATAGGTGGCTGTGCCCACATCGGGGACGTGGTGGTGGAGGACAGCGTCGAGAAAGCCGTGGTCGATGAGGTCGTTGCCGCTGGCGATGCCGTAGCCGGTGCTGGCGATGTAGGCGACAACGCCGCGCTGATCGGGCAGGAGGAGCATTTCTTCCTGTAGGGATTGGCTGCCGGGCCAGTAGAAGATGCCGGTGAGGCTGGCCATGGAAAGAAGAATGGAGGGCTGACCGGCATTTTTAAGTTGATCGAGGTCCTGGCGACGGATGATCTGTTCGCCCGCCCAGGCGGTGGGCTGGCCGTGGCCGATGTAGTTGATGAACAGGGCGCCCTGTGACCATGATGAAAGGAAGGCCTGGCGCAGGGCTTCGGTGGATTCGTAGTCCCGATTCAGGTAGAAGCGTTGGATATTGAGAAGGGACTGAAATCGGTTGGCGATGGCATCGGCAAGTCCGTAGAAATCGCCGGCCGAATCGGGATTATCGGCTACCAACAAGAGTCTTTGTGTCCACAAGGCATTGGGGTCGCTGTTTTCGAAGGCGATGATTTTGGCAATGAGTTGTTCGGCGCCGCTGAGACTGCGGACGGGCAGGCGTCCGAGCATGATGTCGGGCACAGGGTCGTCGCCGATGACGGCGGCCAGGTAGTTTTCGTCGGCCACTTCGCCTAACCAGGGATCGTTGTTGCGCAGATAGGGAAGGATGTACTCGGGTTGAGAAGTGGTATAGCCGCGGGGATCGGTGTGGGCGTCGCCGAGGAGGACAACGTAGGCCGGGACGGGGGTCTGCCAGGTGCCGATGGCGTAGGCCAGAAAGGCGCGGATGGCATTGGGATCGGCGATGCCGGCATTGAATTGATCGTAGATATCCTGCAGGAGGACAACCTGGGTGCTGAGTCCTGTTTGTCCACGATACGCGGCCAGGGTTTGGGCGGCGGGCAGAAAGTCGGTTGGGGTGATGATGAGGTAGTCGGCCTGTTGCTGGGCCTGCCTCAGGTTGGCGCTGGCGGGTGGCGCCCACTGTATCTGGGGAGTGACCATGACTTCGGTGGTAGCGGCTGCGTAGCGCAATGACTGGTCGCTGGCACTGGCGAATTCGATGCTGTCGCCACCGGCAGTATGGATAGCGTCGATGGTGAGGGGATGTAAGGGGTCTGTGACGTCCCAAACAAAGGGCATGTGGCTGAAGCCCTGAAGCTGAATCAGCCAGGGGCCAGGCCAGTTGACGCTGAAGGTGAGGGCGTCGTTGGCAGCATCGAGTCGCCGTACATAGGTAAGCTCTATCCAGTCAAGGATGAGGGAGTTGTTGGCGTCATCGATTTTGCTCACCTGCAGGCGGCCTGCGTTGGCACCATCGTGGAGAATGAAATGGGGGAAATCGTTGTCGAAGATGATTTCGGTCTGATCTCGGGCTTCGAGTTCTCCCACCAGATAATCGTTGATCCAAAAGGATATCTTGATCGGGCCGGTGCCGGCGCTGAAGGCGTGCATGCGCAATGAGGCGCGTACAGGCCCGGCGGGCATGGGGGCGAGGTCGAAACTGAGTTCTTTTTCACCGGTAGGGGCGCGACTGGGACGGATGCTTTCCCAGAACCAATGATCACTCTGATCGGTTCGGGGCAGGTCGGAGTAGTAGAGGTTTTGTTCTTCGAGGCGGACCGTGTCTTCGAAGGAGGTGACGACAATGCCGTTGGGGTCGTGGCTGATGGTGGGGACGCGGGTGCCCGCCTGGTCGCCGGCAATGATCCAATAACTGTCGTTGTTGTCGTATTTGAATTCCCACGGCGCAGCA
Organism: Chloroflexota bacterium; assembly: GCA_013152585.1. Classification (GTDB taxonomy): domain Bacteria; phylum Chloroflexota; class Anaerolineae; order J102; family J102; genus JAADGC01. The sequence goes on along the minus strand of JAADGC010000124.1, from coordinate 17,991 downwards.
TAGAAGATGAGGGCGTCGTCTGCATCGAAACGGCCGTCGTCTTCGCCCAGAATGAGGCAGGGGATGGCCTGGTTGCGCCAGGTGAGCTGGAGTTTTCGCGGATCGATGTTGCTGAGGTCGATGCCGGCGTTTTGCAGGTCGGCGCCGGTGATGCGTTGGAAGCCGGATGTGGTGGGGCGCAGGTGCAGGCGCCAGTTGTTGGCGCCGGGCAGAGGTGCGGAACCAAGGGCGATGTCACTTCGTGCGGGAGCAGGACGACGCCAGGCCCGGCCGTCGTTGTAGTTGACGATGGCGTTTTTGTAGATGGTCTCGAAGCGAGGGTCGGGGCGTGGGGGGGTGGGTTTGGGCCAGGACGTTGTGAGCTTGAGCTGCACGGTGATGTCGTCCATGACGCGCATGGTGGCGCTTGTCTGGTGCCAGCGCACAGGCAAAAATTGCAGGCGCACGACCCATTGGTCGCGCAGCCAAAACGGCGTGCCTACCAGCACGGCTGCCTGACTGAGATCTGTAGCACCGGCGATGCGGAAGGGGGTGCCGGCGATGATGTATTCTTGCCCCACGATGTTGTCGATGGCGACGGAAGCAGCGGCGGGAATGGCCACGAGGGCAGTGTATCCCTGCAGGACGTTGTCCGCCAAAGTAAACTGTCCGGGCATTTGGGCCAACGCGGCGGCGGAGTAAGTATGGGCGCTGTTGGAATCGATATAGTTGATGTGCAAATGCACCTGAATGCTGTCCATCACCAGGGCGCTGTCAGCAGCAAATTGAGATTTCAGGTGGATGGGGCCGGTCTGGGCATGGCTGTCGGGCAGGGCGATCTGCGCCAGGATGACCAGGGCCAGCCCTATCGCTGCCAAGAGATGGGCCGGGCTGCGGACGGAGGGATGAAACATGGGGATGCCGGTGCCAGGCATGGTGAGAAAGGTGTGGGGACATTCAGGATTGTTGCCGGCGTCGCCATAGCCATCCTCGTCGGGGAGCCAGGAGGAAGGTGATGAGAAAGAGAACGGTGCTGACGAGGACGATGGCGGCACCGGAGGCGATGCTGATGTAAAAGGAGAGGTAGAGTCCGGTCACGCCGGCAAAAGCGCCCAGCAGGGCTGCCAGCATCATCATGGTGGGCAGGCGCCGGGTGAGCAGGTAGGCGGTGGCGGGCGGTGTGACCAACATGGCCAGCATGAGGGCGATGCCCACTGTCTGTAGGGAAACGACAATGGTGATGGCGATGAGGATGAAGAGGAGGTAGTCGAGAAGGTGGGCGGGGATACGTAAGGTGGCGGCAAGGATGGGATCGAAGGAGAGGAGCAGAAATTCTTTGTAGAAGAGGATGATGGTGATGATGATGAGGGCGCCGAACAAGGTGATCAGCCAAAGGTCGTTGCGGGTGATGCCGAGAACGTCGCCAAAGAGAAAATGGGTGAGGTCGACGGCGTAGCTGCGAACGCTGGAGATGAGGGCGATGCCCAGAGCGAACATGCCGGCAAAGACGATGCCAATGGCGGTGTCTTCTTTGATTTGGGCGCCACGGCTGAGGGTGCCTATGCCGATGGCGGTTAGGATGGCCGTGAGGAGTGCCCACCAAAAGACGGCGCTGGCAGTGCCGCCGCTGACGATGTAGCCGATGGCGACGCCGGGCAGGATGGCATGAGCCAGGGCGTCGCCGAAGAAGGCCATTCCCCGCAGGACGATGTAGGTGCCGACCACTGCGCACAGTCCCCCCACGAGGATGGCAGCAATGAGGCTGCGCACCATAAAGGCGTAGGCGAGCGGATCGCTGAGGAGGTGCCAGAACTGTGTCATAGGGAGTCAGGCGATGGCTGCCTGACGTTGTTGGGCGGCCCAGAAGACGACGATGGATCCGGCGGCGGCGGCGTTGAGGGAGTTGATCCGGCCGGCCATGGGGAGGGCAACGAGCCAGTCGCAATGTTCTCGCACGAGACGACTGAGGCCGGAGCCTTCGGAGCCGACGACGATGCCCATGGCGCCGGTCCAGTCGATCTGATGGAGGCTGACGGCGTCGGGGTGTTTTTCGAGACCGGCGAGCCATACGCCCTGGCTTTTGAGCTGCTCCATGCTGGCCACGAGGTTGGTTTGCTGGCACACAAGCAGGTGCTCGACGGCCCCGGCTGAGGCGTTGACGACGGCAGGGGTGATGCCCGCAGCCCGGTGTTGGGGGATGATGATGCCGTGTATGCCGCAGGCTTCGGCGGTGCGAATGAGGCTGCCCAGGTTTTGCGGGTCTTGGATGCGGTCGAGGAGGAGGATGAAGGGGTGTTGCTGGTGTTTCTGGGCCAGCTCGAAGATGTCCTGAATCCGGGCGTAGGGATAGGGGCCGGCGTCAAGGACGACACCTTGATGATGGCTGTTGCCGATCCATGTGTCTATCTGGCGGCGGTCGACAGTGGTGATGGGGATGTGGCGCTGAGCCGCGAGGCGGCGGATATCGTCGAGGGTGGGGGATGCCTTGAGGCCGGCGGCGAGGGTGAGGCGGCGGAATTGGCGCCGGCCGGCACGCAGAGTTTCGCGCACGGCCTGACGGCCATAGAGGGAGGTGGGGGGAGGAGATTTGCGAGGGCGTTTGTCCATGGTGAAGGAAAAAGGCGATGAATCGCCTTCAGTCTTGCCAGCGCCAGGTGGTGCCGGTGCGACTGTCTTCGAGGATGACGCCGTGTTCGGCCAGCCGGTCGCGTAGGGTGTCGGCCAGGGCCCATTGTTTGAGTTTGCGTATTTCTGTGCGCACTTCGATTAACAAATCGATGAAGGGGGCGGCATCGGAGGCGCCGGGCGCGGCGGCGCTGAGTTGTAGTCCCAATATGCCGGCGAGATCGCGCAGTGTATCTTGCGCCCCGGTAAAGGCATCGCCCCCGACTCCTTGATCCCGGGCCATGTTGATGGCTTTGACGAGGTCGTGCAAATGGCCGAGGGCACCGGCCGAGTTGAAGTCGTCATCCATGGCCTGTTCGAAACGGACGCGGGCCTTCGTGGCCGCGGCCAGCAGGTGTTCGACTTCTGGCCCGGTATCGAGGCTCCCCTGTGGCGGACGCAAGCCGCTGCGTAAGCGCGCCAAGGCGCGCTTGGCCTGCTCGACGATTTCGGCATCGTAGGCCAGGGGTTTGCGATAGTGTGATCCCAGCACCAGAATGCGGAATACGTCGGCTTCGTGCTCGTCGAGAAACTCGGCGATGGTGACCATATTCCCCAGCGATTTCGACATTTTCTCACCCCGCAATTGCAACATGCCGTTGTGCATCCAGATGCGGGCCAGGGGGGCGGCATTGCAGCTTTCGCTTTGGGCGATCTCGTTTTCGTGATGGGGAAAGATCAGGTCGTTGCCGCCACCATGGATATCGATGGTGGCACCCAGATAGCGGCGCACCATGGCAGAGCATTCGATATGCCAACCGGGGCGGCCCATCCCCCAGGGGCTGAGCCAGGCGGGCTCGGTAGCCGTTTTTTGTCCTTTCCACACGGCAAAATCTGCCGTATCTTCTTTGAGTTCGTCGCCAAAGCGCTGTCGATCACTGCTGACGGCGTGGTCGATGTCGCGACGGCTGAGCTTACCGTAGTCGTCGTCGGCCCGCACCCGGAAGTAGACATCGCCCTCTGATTCGTAGGCATAGCCTCCTTCGATCAAACGGCTGACCATATCGATGATCTCGTCGATGGTCCGGGAGACGCGGGGGGTTACGGTGGGGGGCAGGACGTGCAGCGCTGCCATATGTTCGCGGAAGCGTTCGATGTAGCGCTGCGCCAGTTGCAGGGGATCTTGTCCGCTGCGGAGGGCGCGGTCAATAATCTTGTCGTCCACATCGGTGAAATTCATGACATGGCGCACTTTGAATCCTTTGTGTTCGAGATAGCGACGAATCATGTCGAAGATGATGGCCGACATGCCGTGGCCAATGTGCGCTTCGTCATAAACAGTGGGGCCGCACACATAGATGCGCACCATGTCCGGCTCCAGGGGTACGAACGTTTCTTTGTGGCGACTCAGTGTATTATAAACACGTAAGGACATGCGTTTTCTCCTTGGGGATCAAGATGCAATTTGGGCAAAGATCATGCGCCCGGCACTGGTCTGTAGCACTTTGGTGACGATGAGATCGACCTCCCGATTGATGCAGCTTCGACCGTTTTCTACCACAACCATGGTGCCATCTTCCAGATAGCCAACACCTTGATCGGATTCCTTGCCCTCCTGAATGAGTTTCAGTTGCAGATGTTCGCCCGGCAACAAAATCGATTTCATGGCGTTGGCCAGCTCATTCAGGTTCAGCACCCGCAGCCCCTGCAATGCGGCCACGCGATTGAGGTTGTAATCATTGGTCATGATGCTCATATCGTAGTCGCGGGCCAGGCTGATCAGCTTTTCATCGACTTCATGAATGGTGGGGGCATCGAGATCGACGAAATCGATCCGGGGGAGTCCCATGTTTTTCAGTTGGTCCAGCACTTCCAGTCCGCGCCGTCCCCGTGCCCGGCGTAAGGCATCGGACGAGTCGGCAATGTACTGCAACTCGGTGAGGACAAAATGGGGCACCAGTAAAGGCCCCATCAAAAAGCCGGTTCTGGCTACATCTACAATGCGACCATCGATAATGACACTGGTATCGAGGAGCAGCGGGTGCTCTAGTGACTGAGTGTCGGGAACGGTGGTGGGGGGCGGTGGTGGGGCGGCATGGCCGCGCATACGATTGATGAGGCGAATAAAGTCTTCGCGGCGCAAGACGGCGATCATGGCGCCCAAATAGGCAGCGATGATGCTGACTGCGAAGGGGAAAATAGACCCGAAGGGATCGGGGAGTTGGGTGAGGGGCACGGTGATCAACGCTGCCACCAGCAGCCCCAGCGCCAATCCAATCCCCCCGGCCACTACCTCTTCGATGGGGATGTTGCGCATGGCGCGCATGATGCCCACCGCAGGGCGCGTGGTCAACCAAGGGGCAATGAACCATCCTAATATAGCACCGACGATCGTCAGGGGAATGATCGTCTGCAAAGCACTAATGTCGCTGATCGGGTTGGGCGACTGCGTAATAATGACGCCGGATTGCCAGCCAATAATTGCAAAAAAAATAAGTCCAATGAAACGAAAAATACGGTCAAGAATCACGTGATGCGTCTCCTTTGAGATTATTTTATTGTAAGACTCCCTGGCCTTGTTGTAAGTTCCGTAGGACCTACAACCAGCCAGGGACGAGCTCGATCGCCAGGAGGGCAAAATGAATAATGGCTTTTGGATCGAGCCAGCTTATGACTGTGTGATATACGATAAACAATGCTATCACAATCCTTGGCGCTTGACAATAAACCGTTCGCTCAGGGAACGATTCAGGTGCTTTGCTGCTCCCATTGCGCTCTCATGCCGAAATTTACCATCGGATTCTGGCAGAAATGATACCTGCAAGCTGGGTGAACGGCCATCGATGAGCTTCTGTTTTGCTCTCGCTGACTGAAGTCAGGCTCTTCAGGCCTGCGGCCAGAGGACGGCCTTCGCCGTCCGATCTTCGCCACACGGAGAGTCGTCGCCCTGACCCCGCCGCGCACGTTGTCGCCCTGACCCCGCCGATTAAAATCGGGGCTCGGTGGCCTGCGCCGACCGATCTTGTCAGCAACGAAGGCCTGTTGCAGCGATAGCTGCTGTCCTTGCGGGCCTGTCCTGAGTGAAACGAAGGAGCTACAAGCGGCGGAACGCCTTTTGGCTCCGAATTTGATCGCCGCACCGGCGATGACCGGCACGGCCGCACATTGGAAATGTGCGTCTCAGGGGGCCAAATCCCCGCAGGGATTTGATGTGGTTAAGCGGGGGATGAAATCCCTGCGGGGATTTCGAATGATGAGACGGCGAATTCGATCCGCCGCTGCCTGTCTCTCAATTTGCAATCGCTGCTACTTGCCAGGTGGTTTTGACAAGCAGCCGGGCCAAAGTTACAATCGACAGACAAACGACCCTCTTTTCAGCCACCACCCGGTAGCCCCTTTTCCTTACCCCCCGAGTAATACCATGACCCGACTGCAACGATCGACAGGTTTATATTTTGAAGAATTCGAGCCTGGTGAAAGCATTAGCAGTGCCGGCCGCACCATCACCGAGGCCGATATTGTGCAGTTCGCCATGCTCTCTGGCGACTGGAACCAGATTCATACCGACGCCGAATACAGCAGGCAACAAATGACCGGCGAACGCATTGCCCATGGCTTGCTGGTTTTGTCCGTGGCCACCGGGCTGGCCACGCGCCTGGGTTTTATGGAAGATACCGTCATGGCCTTTATGAGCCTGGAATGGGAGTTCCGGCTGGCAGTCAAGATCGGCGACACGATTCGCATCCGGGCCACCGTGGCCGATAAGAAAGAGATGAAGCGTCTGGGGGGAGGCTATGTGTGGTTTAAGGTAGAAGTCCTGAATCAGCATGACCGGAAAGTGCAAAGAGGAAAGTGGAAAGTGTTGGTCAAAAAGCAGCCAACAGAATAGCATGCCCGTACGCCATCTCTGGGACGAAATTTATCAGATTACCACGCCTACACCCTTCCCGGTGGGCGATGTCCATGCCTATTTGCTTAAAGCCGACCCGCTGACGCTGATCGATTCCGGCGTTGGCAATAAAGCCGGCAAAGAGGCGATGCAAGCAGCCCTGGCCGAACTGGGCCTACAACTGCACGATATCGAGCAAATCGTTATCTCTCATAGCCATGCCGATCACATGGGGCAGGTACGATGGCTGCAGCAAGCCAGTCAAGCCAGAGTGCTGGCCCATCCCCGATCCTGCGCCAAACTGGCCGACATTGCCGCTTATGCACAGCAGGCCGTCGTCTGGATACGTACCATTCTCAGTCAGGCTGGTGTGCCTGCCGACCGGCTGCAAAAGGTGCAGGATTTCTACCGCCATATCCCGCAACTGGCGGCGAGTGTGACTGTGGACCAGTGCATTACCGAAGGCGACAGGCTGGAAGTGGGCGGGCACACGTGGCAGGTGCAGTACTGTCCCGGCCACAGTGCCGATCTCAACTGTTTTTACGATCCCCGGCGTCGTCTGCTCATCGCCTCCGATCATCTCCTGCCACACATCAGCTCGAACGCCCTGCTGGAACCTCCCCGCAGCGCTGAGTCTCAACGCCGCCGTCCCCTGCTCGAATACTGGCAGTCGCTGGAACGAACCGCCAGCCTATCGCTGGATTGGGTACTGCCCGGCCACGGCGAACTCATCCACAATCCTCGGCTGCTGCTGGCTCGTCGCCGCCAGCAGCGCGACCGACGACTCGCAGCCATTCTCACCAGTCTGGTGCCAGCGCCCCTCACGGCCTGGCAGATCGCCCAGGAGTTGTTTCCGCACCTGGCGGGCGTCGATGTCTATCTGGCCATCAGCGAGGTCGTCGGGCACATGGATATGCTTATCGCACAAGGTCAGGCACAGCAGATCGCGGACGATGCTTTTTTGTATCAGCGCTGTTCCTGACCCCACCTTTTTCGTTTTCTCCCCCCATTCACACATCTCTGGAGAATGACCATGACCCCAACATTTGACGTCATCGTGATCGGTGCCGGCATCATGGGATGTAGCACGGCCTGGCAATTGGCGCAGCGCCAGCTCAAAGTGGCCGTGCTGGAAAAAGAGTTCGTAGCCAGTGGCGGCAGCGGCAAGTCCTCAGCCATCATCCGTCAGCATTATTCCAACGAGCTCACGGCCCGCATGGCCCTTTACAGCCTGCGCGTTTTTCAGGATTTCGAACAGCAGATAGGTGGCGAATCAGGTTTCACCACAGCCGGCTTCCTGGTGGCCGTGGCCGCCGGCGATCGAGCCGGTCTCGAAGCCAACATGGCGTTGCAGCGTCGGGTAGGCATTCGCACCGAGTTGCTCACGCCTGAGGCCATTCTCGAACTCATGCCCGGCTTGTTTGTGGATGATCTGGTCGTGGCCGCGTACGAGCCCGAAAGTGGCTACGCCGATCCGTATCTCACCGTCAATGCCTACGCTCAGGCCGCCCGCCGTCTGGGTGCCCGCTTCTTTCAGCAGACACCCGTGACCGCGATTCGTTTTGATGGCGACCGCGTCGTGGGAGTCGATACACCCCAGGGCGCCTTCGCGGCGCCGATCGTGATCAATGCCACGGGCGCCTGGAGCGCTCAGGTAGCACAACTGGCCGGGATACCCCTGCCGGTCGATGCTTGCCGGGTGCAGGTGGCGCTTTTCCGGCGGCCGCCGGGGCACGAGGCCCCGCACCCCGTGATCGGCGACTTTATTCATGCCTCGTACTTCCGCCCCGAAACCGGGGGGTTGACGCTGGCGGGGTTGATCGATCCGACCGAGGCCGAAGCACTTGTCGACCCCGATGCCGTCGATGAACAGGTCGACACCGCCTTCATCCTCGACGTGGGCGAACGCCTGATTGCCCGCTATCCGGCCATGGAAGCCAGCCAGAGCACGGGCGGCTATGCTTCGCTCTATGCTATCACGCCCGACTGGCACCCCATTATCGATGAAGTGCCCGCAGGCAGTGGCCATTTCATTTGCGCCGGTTTTAGCGGTCACGGCTTCAAGCTGGGGCCGGCAGTGGGCCTGATGATGGCGGATCTGGCCACGGGCGTGACCGATCCCCTGTTCGAATCCCAACTCTTCCGCCTCGATCGCTTCGCCAAAGGTCTGCCCATCAGAGGCCAGTACGAATACAGCATTGTGGGCTGAGCAGCGGCCTGCTCATCCGTCACACATGGTCACCACTTATGCACTGGCGTCGTAGATTCAACATCCTGCGCACCTGGCTGATTCCGGGGCTGCACATCAAGCGCTGGTTGCTTCTGGCATTTGTCGGCATCTTCTTCTTTAGCCTGGGCGCCACCTACTTGCTGCGCCAGGTCTATGCCGACACGGGCGCTCCGGGCTTTGTTTATTGGCCCACGCTGGGCTTTTTGCCGCTGCCCTGGCGGGCGTTCGTGTTCGGATGTTTAGGATTGCTGCTGACCCTGCTGGGGCTGTTTCGTCTCAATCGCTCTTTGCTGGCGCCGTTCACCCACCCCAACGAAGATGTGATCACCGAGCTCTATCGCCATCATCGGCGCCGGCAAGGCCCGCGCATCGTTTGTCTTGGCGGCGGCACGGGCATGCCCTCGGTGTTGCGAGGGCTCAAGGCCTACACCGATAACATCACTGCCATTGTCACAGTGGCGGATGACGGTGGCAGTTCCGGGCGTCTGCGCTCGGAATTGGGCCTGTTGCCGCCGGGTGATTTCCGCAACAATATCGCCGCCCTATCCGAGGCCGAGGCCACCACCGCCCGCCTGTTCCAGTATCGCTTCCATGCCGGTGCCGGGCTGGAAGGGCATGCGTTCGGCAACCTGTATCTGGCGGCGATGGCCGAGATCTCCGGCTCGTTCGAGCAGGGCTTGATCGAGTCGAGCCGGGTGCTGGCAGTGCGGGGGCGCGTCCTGCCATCGACCCTGGAGTTGGTACAATTGGTGGCCGAGGTGCGGGATGACGAAGGCCGCCTGCAGCGCATCCGCGGCGAATCCCTCATCCCCAAACTGGGTAACGGGCGTCAAATTCAGCGTATTTATCTGGATCCGGAAGCGCCGCGCGCTTATCCCGAGGCCGTGCGGGCGATTCTCGGCGCCGATATGATCATCGCCGGTCCGGGCAGCCTCTACACCAGCATCATGCCCAACTTGTTGGTGCCCGAGATCAAGCAGGCGGTTTTGGCAGCACCTGCACTGAAAGTGTATGTGTGCAACATCGCCACCCAGCCGGGCGAAACCACCGGCTACGATGTCGATGACCATGTGCAGGCCCTCGTGCATCATGCCGGCAGAGGCCTCTTCCAGATAGTGGTGGCCAACAATGCCTGGAGCAGCACCCCACCCCCCGGTGGAAAATCCGACTGGGTGCATCTGCCCGACCGTCCCGGCCGGCACTATCGCCTGGTCACGGCCGATCTTCGCCACGACGAACAGCCGTGGCGTCATGATCCTGCCCGCATGGGCCGGGCGCTGATGGATCTGCTGGCCGAGCATCGTGGCCAACGCATCAACCGCATTGGCTGATCAATCACAGGAACCATGTCGAATACCCACAAAGCCTTGCTTTATGTCGTTGTTTTCATCGCCGGCTACACCAGCCTGGGGCTGGAACTGGCCGCCAGCCGTTTGCTGGATCCGTGGTTCGGGAATTCGATCTTTGTGTGGGCGAGTTTGATCGGGCTGATTTTGTTGTATTTGGCCCTGGGCTATTGGTGGGGAGGCCGGCTGGCAGACCGGCACCCACAATTAGCCACACTTTATAGCATCGCCGCCGCCGCGGCAGTGGCCGTGGCGCTGATCCCCATCGTCTCCCGGCCGGTACTGCAGATGGCCGCCGGCATTTTTATCAGCTACGATACGACATTGCTCGCCGGATCGTTCGCCGCCACATTGGCGCTGTTTAGTTTGCCCACCATCCTATTGGGCATGATCAGCCCCTTTGCCATTCGCATGTTGGTGCGCAGTACCGATGGCGCCGGCCAGACTGCGGGCCAGGTTTTTGCACTCTCGACCATCGGCTCCATTTTGGGCGTGTTTGTGACCGTGCTGCTCATGATTCCCACCCTGGGCACACGGCGCACCTTCATCGCCCTGGGCTTATTGCTGCTGGGCTGGACAGTGCTTGCCGGCCTGCACCTGCGCCTGCGGCGGGCCCTGCTCTGGCTGGCTATCTGGCTGTTGATGTGGCTGCTGTTGCTGCCCACCCTTGCCATCCATGCCGGTGCCGCCACACTGTACGAGCAAGAATCCGCCTATAATTACATCCAGGTGGTCAGCAATGGCCCGGAAGTCGTGCTCAAGCTGAACGAAGGGGCCGGCGTGCATTCGGTGTATCGCCCGGGGATGCGCCTCACTGGCGGTATTTGGGACTATTTTCTACTGGCTCCCTACTTCAGCCCGGCGCCTGTCCGGCCCGCTGATGTCGATAGCCTGCTGCTCATCGGCCTGGCCGCCGGCACTATCCCCAAACTATACACGCAGGTCTACGGCCCCATTCCCATCGATGGCGTCGAAATTGATCCGGCCATTATCGACGTGGGGCGGCGCTACTTTGCCATGACCGAGCCCAATCTGCACGCCGTCGCCCAAGACGGGCGCACTTTTTTGCAGCACAGTGCGGGCACATACGATGTGATCGCCATCGACGCCTATCGGCCACCGTACATCCCCTTTCATCTCACAACACTCGAATTTTTTACAGAAACCCGGCAGCATCTCAGCCCCGACGGGGTGGTGGCTATCAATGCTGCCCGCACCCGCGATGATTTTCGCCTGGTCGATGCCCTGGCCGCCACACTGGCGCAGGTATACCCTTCGGTATTCATTATCGACGAACCCACCCAGGGCGCCGATCTGGGCAACAGCTTGATCGTGGCCACGCAGCAGCCCAGCAGCCTGGATGATTTTCGGCGCAACATAGCGCATCTTTCTTCGCCGATTCTGCAGGAGCTGGCGCAGCGAGCCGCCCCCCACGCCCGTCTGGCGCCGGTGCAGGGCACGGTGCTGCGAGATGACAAAGCTCCTATCGAACAGATCGTGCACGGCATTGTCCTGCGCTATCTGTTGGCGGGCGGCACTGATTAAAGACTGGCCTACGCCCCACCAGCCCGGTTTCCCGGTCTTCCGTTCCCTCTACCTCCTCATGACTCCACCCCCCATCGCCGCGGGCAGTGCCCCGGGCAAGATCATCCTCTTTGGCGAACACGCAGTGGTTTACGGGCATCCGGCCATCGCCGTGCCCCTCAGCCAGGTGCGGGCGCAGGCACGCGTGGTTGCCAGCAGCTCCTGCACGGTCGCAGCCATCGATATTCGGCACCAGGTAGCGGTAGCCTCGGCCCCGGACGATGATCCTTTCGCCTTAATCATACGTCTGGTGTGCGCAGAACTGGGGCAGCCTCTGCCGCCATGGCGCATCGAGGTGCGCTCAGACATCCCCATTGCCTCTGGGCTGGGCAGTGGCGCCGCCATTTCTGCGGCACTGGCCCGTGCGGTACTCGCTGCTTTTTCGGCTTCCCTGCCGCCCTCGCGCCTCTCCGAATTGGTGTATGAAGTGGAGAAACTGCACCATGGCACCCCCAGCGGCATCGACAACACCGTGGTGGTGTACGAGCAACCGGTATGGTTTGTGCGTGGCCAGGCGCCGCAGGCGTTTGGCGTGGGGGCACGCCTGCCGATTGTGGTGGCCGATACGGGTGTGCCCAGTCCCACGCGGGTGGCCGTGGCCGACGTGCGCCACGGCTGGCAGGCCGACCCGTCGCACTACGAAGCCCTCTTCGAGCGCATCGCCGCCTGCAGCCGGCAAGCCCGACGCGCCATCGAAGCCGGGGATCTGCGGACGTTGGGGGTACTGATGAATGAGAATCAGGCCTTGCTGACCGAGATCGATGTCTCTTCGCCCGAACTGGCGCGTTTAGTGCGCTGTGCTCGCCAGGCGGGCGCGTTGGGTGCCAAACTCAGCGGTGGGGGCCGGGGCGGCAACATGATCGCTTTGGTGGCGCCAGAGCGCGTGGCGTCGGTTGTGGCCGCGTTGGAGACCTGCGCCCGCAGGGTGATACAGACAGAATTGCTGCCGCACGCCAGCGGGACGGATTCTGACCCCGGGCAATCTTCCTGATCCCTCGCATTTCTGACCCCCTTCCATTGTATGCTAGAATCGGGGGACGTGCGACGTTTTTATCCACCCCACCCAACAATCGACATCCATTCGTTGATGTTAGCGCATCCGTGCCTGAGTTTGTGTGACGAGGTCTTCATTCTTTGAAACGTTTTCATTTCTGGCTTGGCATCCTCATCAGTATCATTTTTCTGGTGTGGGCAATGCGAGAGCTTAACCTGGATGATGTATGGTACGCCTTACGGACGGCCCGCTATATCTGGATTTTGCCCGGTGTGCTCGTGTATTTTGTGGGCGTGTGGGCCCGTACGTGGCGGTGGCATTACATGTTGCGTCCGTTCAAGTCAGTGCCGCTGAGGCGTTTGTTTCCCGTGGTGTGCATTGGCTACATGGGCAATAACATCTATCCGTTCCGCGCCGGCGAAGTCATCCGCTCGTATGTGCTCAAACGCAGGGAAGATATCAGCATGAGTGGTAGTTTGGCCACGGTGCTGGTCGAGCGTATTTTCGACGGCCTGGTCATGCTCATGTTTGTGTTCATCGCCCTGCCTTTTACCAGCCGTGTGCCCGATGTGTATCGCACCTGGGTGGTGGGGTTCAGCTTGGCGTTTGGCATAGCCCTGGGCGTATTTATCGCTCTGGCCGCGCATCCGCCCACGACCCGACGCCTGTACGATTGGTTCGCCGGTCATTTTGTGCCGGGACATTTTCAGGTGCGCCTGGGCGACCTGTTTGATCGGTTTATGATGGGCCTGGCATCTTTACGCAGCGGTCGCGATGTGCTCATGATTTTCTCCACCTCGGTGGTAGTGTGGCTGGCTGAAACCGTGAAGTACTGGTTTGTGATGCACGCCTTCGATTTCGAAGTTTCTTTTTTGGTGCTGATGCTGATGAATGGTATTGTTAATCTGTTCACTTCCTTACCGGCGGCGCCTGGTTATGTAGGCACGTTCGATGCGCCGGGCATCGAAATTCTGGATATTGCCGGCGGCGTGAATCGTCAGATCGCCACGGCTTACACGTTGGTGCTCCATGCGGCTTTATGGCTGCCGATCACAGCCCTGGGCTTTTACTATTTTTACAAAGAACAACTCTCCTGGTCCGACTTTGAGCGGGCCGGAAAGGCTGTTTCCGACGCAACATCATCTTAAATCCGGCCGTTCAACTCTCTGCTGACGGCTGTCTCGAAGAGGCTCTTTATGAGAAATATCTGTGTACTTGGTGCTGGTTACGTGGGTTTGGTAACCGCCACCTGTTTTTCAGATCTGGGCAACCGCGTGGTCTGCCTGGACATCGACGAGAAGAAGATCGCCGGCCTGCAGCAAGGGGATGTCCCCATCTATGAGCCGGGGCTTTCCGAGTTGCTCCTGCGCAATCGCAGCGCCGGTCGCCTGTCGTTTACCACATCGTATCCCGACGCCCTCAAAGAGGCCGAATTCGTGTATATTGCCGTGGGCACGCCCTCGGGTGTGAGCGGTGAAGCCGATTTGCAGTACGTGCGTATGGCTGCGGAAAGCATCGCCGAAGCGATGGTTCATCCGCTGATCATCATCAACAAGTCTACCGTGCCGGTGGGCACCGGCGACTGGGTGGCCGACATTATCACCAAAAAACAGCAGGACCCGATTTCTTTTTGGGTGGTCTCGAACCCGGAATTTCTGCGCGAAGGTTCAGCCATCCACGATTTCATGAATCCCGACCGGGTGGTGTTGGGGTCGCTGCACCGCGAGGCCGCCGAAAAAGTGGCGCAGTTGCATCTGCCGCTGCGCACCACCATCCAGATCACGGATCTGCGCACCGCCGAGATGATCAAATATGCCTCGAATGCCTTCCTGGCCACCCGCATCAGCTTTATCAACGAGATTGCCACGATCTGCGAGCGCCTGGGCGCGGACGTGAAAGAAGTGGCCGTGGGCATGGGCTATGACAGGCGCATCGGCCCCCATTTTCTCGACGCCGGCCTGGGCTTCGGCGGCTCCTGCTTCCCCAAAGATGTACGGGCGCTGGAGCACATGGCCCTGGTGCATGGTGCCCACCCGGCCCTGCTGCGGGCGGTGCTTGATATCAACCAGCATCAGCGCCATCAGGTGATCGTCAAGCTGCGGGCGGCCCTGAACGGCCTGAACGAGCACACCGTGGCCTTGCTGGGGCTGTCGTTCAAGCCCAATACCGATGATATGCGCGAGGCGCCGGCCCTGAATATCGCTCGTCAGCTCATACGGGAAGGCGCCCGGGTGCGGGCGTACGATCCGGTGTCTATGGAGATTGCCGGGGCTCTGTTGCCAGATGTGGAGCTCGCCGAATCTGTGTACGCGGCCGCGGCAGGCGCCGATGCCCTGGTGCTGGTGACGGAATGGAATGAATTCCGGCACCTGGATATGACCCGCATTAAGGCGGACATGGCAGGCAATGTGCTCATCGATGGCCGTAACATCTGGGATGCCGAGGCCATGATAGAACTTGGCTTTCATTACCTGGGTGTAGGGCGGGGCATGAACCCCGTGAATGGTTTTTAGCCGTCTGTCCCTTTCTCTTTCCCCACCGCCAGGAGGTTACACGTGCTGCGCAGCGGTATCGATCTGATAGAAATCGAGCGTATTGCCACCACCCTGGAACGACACGGCGAACGCTTTTTGCAGCGCGTGTTCACCGAGCGCGAAATCGAGCGCTATGGCCCGCGCATCGCCAGTCTGGCCGTGCGCTGGGCAGCCAAAGAGGCCGTGGCCAAGGTGCTGGGCTGTGGCATCGGGGCTGTGGGCTGGAAAGAAATAGAGATTCTCAGTGATGAGCGCGGGGCGCCGCAGTTGCATTTGCACGGCCATGCCGCGCTCATGGCAGCAGAGCTGGGGATATCGGAATGGGCGCTGAGCCTGTCGCATACACGCTATTATGCCATTGCCATGGTGGTAGCGCAGGGAGAGGGAGGGGTGAGGGAAGGCTCCCCGCCTCACTTCACTTTCGTCAGCGGCTGAAAGCCTTCGCCCAACACTTCGTAACTGGGTAGCACAAACAAAAAAGCAGCGGGATCAATTTCGCTTACCAGACGCCGTAACTGGCGTGTCTGGCGGCGGCGGATCACCGTAAACAACACCGTGCGTTGGCTGCCCGTGTAGCCCCCTTCCCCGTTCAAGATCGTCACCCCGCGATCCAACTGGTGGATAATCATTTCGCGTAAGAGCTGCGTTTCCTGGGAGATGATAAAAACAGAGTTGGTGGCGGTCAGGCCCCGGTCCACAAAATCCAGCACCCGGGCGCTGACCCAGGCCATGACCATGGCATAAAGCGCCGGTGCCAGGCCAAACAGAATCGCGGCCAGGGACAGGACGACGATGTCCATGGCAAAAAGGGAGCGCGACATACGGATGCCCCACCGGTGCTCGAGCAATTTAGCGGGTATCTCGGTGCCACCGGTGGTGGCCTCAACCCGAAATACCAGGGCCATACCGACGCCATAGAACAAGCCCCCGTACAACGTGTACAGCATGGGCTCGTCCTGCACCACGGGCAGGTAGGGCCGCAGTAAGTCGATGGCCAGGGAAACGAGGGTGGCCGTGAGCAGGGTTTTGGTGCCGAACTTCACCCCGATCACCCGCATGGCGACGGCTAAAAAGGGCAGATTCATCACCCACAGGGTCACGCCCACGGGCCAGCCCCACCAACGATTGGCAAACATGGCCAGCCCCGTAAATCCGCCCGGCACCACATCATTGGGGTCCAGAAATACATCGACGGCAATGGCAATCAGTAAGGCTCCGGTGCTGATCAGCAGCAGTTCGAACAGAGTTCGCCCGCGAATCACCCCCCAACGTGTGCGCAACAAGGTTGCCTGATCGAATCGTTCCAGATGCTCCATCATAGGCTCACATCGGCGGACGGGTGGCTTCATCGATGCGCTGCATATCGGCCGCACTCAACTGAAAACGCATGGTCGCCGCCGCTTCGGCCGCGTGCTGCACTTTGGAAGCGCCCGGGATCGCCACTACCACATCGCCATGGAAATGCACCAGCCAGTTGAGTGCCACCTGGGCAATCGTGGCATCATATGCCGGGGCGATTTCAGTCAGTAAGTCGATCAGAGGGCGGCTGCGCTCGATCTGACGTCGCAGGTTCAGACGTCGGCCGCGAGGGGTTCGGGCCAGTAGTTCGGGGGTCTGATGAAATTTGCCCGTCAGCAGGCCCGAGCTGAGCGGCGACCAGGCAATGATCGTGATCCCCAATTCTTTGGCGGTGTCCAGAATGCCGTTGCGTTCGATGCCACGATGGAGCAGGTTGTAATGCACCTGGTTGGAAGCGAGGGGGTATCCGCGCCCTGCCAATGCTCGCTGCGCCCGGCGCATCTGCCGGGCCGAAAAATTACTCACCCCCACCGAGCGAATCTTGCCGGCATCGACCAGATCGGCCATGGCGTTCATCTCTGCTTCCGGCGACGAAAACGAAAACGGCTGATGCACCTGATAAAGATCGATGGTGTAGCCGGCGAGAAAATGCTGGCGATCAGCGATGGTGCGGCGGATATTGCCCGCCGTCCGCAGCACAGGCCACCATTTGGTAGCAACGACGACCTCCCCGTCGTCGATCCCTGCGGCCTGTAGCCCCCGCGCCAAACCCTGTTCCGACCATCCTTTGCCGTATGTCTCGGCCGTATCAAACCAATTGATGCCCCCCTCCCAGGCTGTTTGCACAATGGCGTTCATTGCGGCCTGGGTCATGGGCGGAAACGCGAAACGGAAGATGCCTTTGCCGCCGGCAAATTGCATCACCCCCAGGCCAATGGGCGTGATCTCGATATTTGTTTGTCCTAATGAACGTCGTTGCATGTTTGACATGAGGAAGCCTCTGGGAGGGAAGAGTGGTGGGTTTGCGTCGCATCACGGATGCGGTTGAGAGCCGGAGGAATGAAAAGCGCCGGTGATGCAGAAACAAACAGCGCCGTTTCAGTACAGCGATTCCAAATATGAAAACCGCTACTGGACACCAGTCTATTGTGTCACCCTGAACGTGTCAAGCAGGCAACTCACGTGAGCTCGAAAGGCCAGTGAAGGGTCTCGCGGTACATGAATCGCCAGATTCTTCGCTGGAATTGGCTTCGTGATGGCCGTTTCGGCGTCAAAGCGCGTGTCTCTTTGATGTGTGTTGGCTGCAGGAACCCGTTCAGAATGACAGTGGCAAAAAGTGTCCGTAGAGAAACATGAAAGTGGCCTTGTCCGGGCGCGCACTACAAACATATTGACACCAAATTTGGAATTGCTGGTTTCAGTACTGGACCCTGGCGTTTTTCGATTTCGCCACGAATGAGCAGGCATTTCACGAAGAAAGAAGGTAAAAGCCTTTCATCATTCGTCTAATTCGTGGCCGAAAATGCGTCTAT
>JAADGC010000137.1 GCA_013152585.1 Chloroflexota bacterium | reverse complement strand
CGGCTTGTCGAAGCCTGGGCTGAATTACATCAAGGTGAACTGGCCGAAAACTGGGAACGCTTACAAGTGGGCAAGATTCCATTTCGAATCGCTCCTTTACGTTGATCTGGAAGGATCAAGAGATGAAACATCCCATCTATCGCATAATTGATTTTGAAAAAATCGGCGCCTACACTCTACGCGTCTTTTTTGATGACGGCACAAGCCAAACCATTGATTTTCGTCCTGTGTTAAAGGGCGCTTTGTATGGTGTGCTGCAAGACGAAAAACTATTCGACCTGGTTACTATTGATCCCGAGGTGCATACATTAGTGTGGCCGCATGGCGCCGACTTTGATCCGACTATTTTGCATGATTGGCCGCGTTATGCTAAATCCGTGGCGGAGATGGCGGAAAAATGGGCGCAAGCTGAGTTCAGCGTTGGCTAAGACCACTCGCTATTTGGTATTCGTTACGGCGGTGTTCGCAGATGCCGCGGCGAAACATGGGCTCAGGTTGCAGGGTCTGAATGAAGGTGGCGAGGGGCATGGGGAGGAGTGGTGAGTGGCGAGTGGTTAGCGTGTGTGTCAAATTGAGGTGGAATGGGAACGGTAGGGGAAACAACATCAGCTTGCCAATACTGTGGGATGCCCCCATCTCGAACATTGATTGACGACTCATGGAGTCGCGATTATACTACATGCAGCAATGGCACCGTAAGGCCATTCGTACCACGCATTTGAGCCGAAAGGTTTGAACATGAAACATCCCATTTACCGCAGGACTGGCTTTGAAAAAGACGTTGTTCGTTTGGGGGTTATTACCTCGGTCCTGTTATTGTTGACCCTGGTCCTTGTAGGCTGTCCCTATATTCCGCTCGATTGTATGTGGACTGGAACGGCACAAGCGTGGCTTGATGTCAATCAAAACGGCGCTATGGATGAGGATGAGCAACCACTGTCGAGAATTGTATTCCATATTGACGATACTAGAAATAACTTCCAGCGAGTAGAGTCTCGCGCCGTGAGTGATCATGAAGGCAAGGCCGATCTCAGAGTGTGGCTGCCAGGATGTCCCATGGTTGATTTCATAGTCTACTCTGAAGCACCGTTTGATTATGAGCTTACAACTGCCGGACGCCTCGCGGTACGCTCTCATGATCCCGATGAGCCCTTCATGTTTGGTTATCGCTATCTGCCCCAGGCCACGCCCACACCACGCCCGGAACCTGTCAGGCTACGATGCGCTTCTTTTAGCATTCCTTACTACGACGGCGGTTGGTCAACGCCTATTGTCTTTGCTCCGTCAGGCGATGCCTGGACCATCGCGAATAACCATACACGCAGAATCATTCATTTGCTGCCCGGGGTTCAACGAGCGCAGGAATATGCCCGAGATAAAGATTTCCTGGGATTTGCCAATGCCTATGATCTCGCCCGGGGGCGGGATGGAACCCTGTGGTTGGCCACCGCCAGTGGGGTCACCCAGTTTGATCCTTTGACTGACAACTGGACCAGTCACATCGTCGATAACGGCTTGCACTCAGAACATGCCTGGCAAATTGCCGTTCTCCCCAGCCGTGACGTATTGGTCATAACGGATGCCGGGCTGGAACTGCTCGATGCTCCCAGTATTTCCTGGCAGGTGTTGCTGGATAAAGCCACACTCGATGCGATGGGAGTCTCTGAACTCCGGCAGCGGAATCACGATGCCCTTCTCATTGGCGACAAGCGGATTTTGCGCGTCTGGCGTGAGGCAGGCAGCAACAAGGTTGCATGGGAGGTGCTCTGGGAGACGGATCAAGCTCCTGAGCCACCAGTGGAGGAGATGTATGCCATCACCGTGGAAAACGACAATACGATCTGGCTGGCTGGGTACAGTCGTGAGCAAGGGCATCTGATCACCTATTTGGCTCCTGCCGCCGGGACATGGGTCACGTTTTCATATCGATCCACTGGAGGCGCTTTCGGTACAGAAGGAATAACCAACATTGTGATCGCTGCCGATCGTTCGCTATGGCTGAATGAACATTTGCATCTTATTCATGGTATTCCCCTCAATAAAGAACGTACCCAGATGCAGTGGCTGTTCTACGATGCCCTCCACCTGGGGCTATCCCGGTTTGCTGCAGATATGTCCATCGTTGACGTTGCCATCGCTCCCGACGGTGCATTATGGTTTGCCAGAGAACATCGATGGTTTCGTTGTGATCTGTCTTTCGATGACGATAGTTTGCCCCTTCCACGAGTTGAGGAAGGATCAGAAAACCAGATCGGAGAATAAGAGACAAAGTGCCGTGCCGTGCACTTTTCGGGGCTACCAGCGAGGATTCACCTCGAACAGACAGGAATTTGGGCGCGAACAGCCGCGGATAAACACGGTTGCCTCAGCAATCATTTAGCATCAGCGTCTTCCGCGCTTGTCCGCGCCCTCAGCGAATCCGTTGCTCGTATCACTGGATTTCTCCAAGCACTGCCTCATACGCGGCCTGCAACTGCACATCGGGGTCCTGGCGCAGGCCCCAATCGCCCAACGGCACCCGCACATCGGGCTGCACCCCCACGCCTTCCAGGGTGTTGCCATCGGGCAGAACCAGGGTCATCCAGGCCAGCCGGATCACAGAACCATCGGGCAGGTTCCAGCTATTGATGCCCTCGGTGTTGCCGGCGGTGGGCATGCCCACCAGCACGGCCCGGCCCGATTGTTGCATGGCGGTGGCAAAGTATTCGGCGGCGCTGTGGCTGGAACCATCGGTGAGCACGGCCATGGGCGTGCTTTCGTTCCATTTGACCGGCCCGCGGATGCGGTAGATGGTGCGGGTGGCACCCTGGCGCAGGGAACCGATTTTGCCGAAGATGCCGGTCGTGAACAGGGCGATGGTGCTGTCGGAATTGCCGCCGGGGTTGTGGCGCACGTCGAGCACCAGCCCATCCAGGGGGCCCTCTTTTTCCAGACGCTGGATCAGGTCGAGGGTGTTGGTGTCGGCATCGCCGCCAAAGTCGGGGATGCGTATATAGCCGATCTTGGGGGTCTTGCTTAACAGGCTATAGCTCCAGCCGTCGCAGCCAGAACCGCCACCGTAGCGCAGGGTGATGTCTTTGGGTTTGGCGCCAGGCCCTTGCAGCACGGTGAGGGTGACTTTGCCGCTGCCGACAATGGCAGCGCGGTAATCTCCCTGCTCAAAACCCTTTTCTCCACGTTCGATGGGGGTGCCGTTGATGGCCAGGATGACGTCTCCCCGGCGCAGGCCGGCACTGGCGGCGGGGCCCACATCGCACACATCCCAGATCATCAGGCGTTCGTCTTCCCGCGCCGGCCAGATGGTCATGGCGGTCCAGGCCTGGCCCGAGGAGGAGGGATTGGATATCTTGATATCGAATTCGGCGCCGAATCGATCTGGCCGCACAAAACGACTGTGACTGTCGTGCAGCTCGGCAATCATGTCTTCCATCATGTTCCAGAAGGCTTTCTGGTCCGTCACGGCTTCGGCGCGGGGCCGATATTGATCGTGGATGGCGTCCCAGTCGACGCCGTTGTAGTTATCGCGCACGTAGTTGTCACGCACAATGCGCCAGCCCAGCTCGAACATGCCCACGTAGTCATGGGGCTGCACGTTTTTGGTGGCGTCAGGCGCGGGCGTGGCGGGATTGAACTGGGCCGATTCGGCCAAGGCGGCCACGGTGGCCCGGATGTCGATTTTGGCGGATTTGGTGGGAGCAGGGGGGGCGGTGGGAGCCACCGCGGGCGGCCGGGGCGTAGCAGTCGGTGCCGTGGTGGGGGCAGGGGTTGACGGCGCCACCTGGCAGGCGGCCAAGAGCAGAATGACCAGAATCAAGAAGATGAATGTGCGTTTCATAACCTGACCTCGTTGGGAAGGATAACTGAAGGGGGGTGTCAGTCGATGGCGCTGGTTTCGATGCCGGGCACGGCATTGCCAGCGATAAGTTTACATAAAAAAAAGAGCTTGCAGACGTGGAAGGAAGAGGGCGCAACGACTGGCACACGCAGGCGGAAATAGCGATAGGGTTAGCAGGCGTTAGCCGCATCCCGGGTTAGGCGGCGAAAACGGCGCATCACGGATGCGCCGGGCGCTCGACAACCCTCCTGGTATTTAGGCCGTCGTGTACTGGCGACTAGCGACTACAGACTACAGGATACCAGATATCGCGATACCATTGCCAGGTGAGCTGGAGTCCTTCGGCCAGGGGAATGGTGGGATGCCAGCCGAGTTGGGTGCGGGCGGCCGTGGTGTCGAGCACGAGCCGGGGCACGTCGAAGGAGCGGGGGGGACATTGCTGCACCCGTACATCCTGCTTGAGCCCCACCACCTCGCGCATGAGGGTGATGAGTTCGTGGAGGCTGACGCCGGTGCCGCCGCCGATGTTGAAGAGGCCGGTAGACGCCGGATATTGCATGGCCAGCACGCAGGCCCGCGTCAGATCTTCCACGTGGAAGAAGTCACGTACAATGGCGTCGCCATCTCCCCAGAAAGTGATGGGCTGTCCTCGCAGGATTTTGCCCATGAACACAGCCACCGCGCCCTGCCGCCCGTCGGGGTTCTGAAAGGGACCGTAGGGCACAGAGGGGCGGAGGATGATGTACTCCAGGCCGTGCAGGTGGTGGTAGAGTTCGATGTATTTTTCGGTGGCCAGTTTGGTGACGCCGTAGGCGGAGATGGGAGAGGCGGGGTGCGTTTCGGGCACGGGCAGGGTGTTGACGGGGCCGTAGATGGCGCCGCCCGTCGACAGGAAGATGAGGCGACGCACGCCCTGCTCGGCGCAGGCTTGCAAAAGGCGGATGGTGCTGATGAGATTGCTTTGAATGTCGCCAACCGGGTGGGCGGTGGCGGACTCGGGGGTATGCGCCCAAGCCAAATGGAAGACGGTGTCGATGCCGCGCAGGATGTCCGGCTGCTGCACGAGGTCCAGGAGATCGCCGCGTAGGAAGCGGGCGCGGGCCGTGTCGTGCAACCAGGGCGGGGGGGGCGTGCGGTCGAGCACGGTAACGGGATGGCCGATCTGACTGAGGCGGCGCAGGAGATGGCCACCGATAAAACCGTGTCCGCCGGTGATCAGGCAGGGGGCGGGGGATGTGGTGGGCATGGGATGGTCAGGGTTGGGAGGCGCAGGTGGCGGGGATGAGGGCGCAAGCCTGGTCGGGGATGAGGGGAGGCGCTACGGTGATAGTTCCCAGGCGTAACTCGTTGCCAAGCGGGTTGCCCTGGGCGTCGATGACGTCGAGCCGGGCGCCGGTGTCGGTGTGATACAGGCCGAGCACCACGCTGAGGGTTGTGCCGGGAGCACTGTCGGCGGGCAGCGTGAGCTGCCGCCAATCCCATGCCGGTTGATCTGCTGCCAGGGTTATGAAAACCTGTAGGGGGCCGTCGTGCTGGTCGATGGTGGCATCGTTTTGGCGCAGGTGCATGAAGGCAACGACGCCGTCGGGCAGGGGCTGGTTCCATTGACTGAAGACGGCGATGTTTGCACCGGCCGCGGCCTGAGTCGGGAGCCACGCCTGTAAGCTGAGGGTGTCGCCGGCGGCGGTGCGGAAACGACCGCTGAGGGTAGCCAGAGAGGGATCAGATGCCGCTTGTTGGGGCAGGTCGTCGAGGGGCAGGGCTTGCAGACGTCCGTCCGCCTGGCGTTGGTAGACGCCGACGAGGGCTAGCGAGCGGTCGGGTGGGGTGAGAGAAGTGGTATCGAGCAGGAAGAGCGGTGCGGGCAGGCGATGTTGGGGCGTGAAGGGATCGGGGCCGTGGACGGCGGCAATCACTGTTCCCCAGGTGCGGGGCAGGGATAGGGGCAGAGTGGTGATCGTGATCTGGTCGCCGGGCTGCCACTGTGTGGGAGGATACCACAGCAGGGCGGGGGGTGTCAGGTCGTCGGGCGTGTACAGGCGTTCGCCGGCAAGGTTCCTGATTTCCAGCCAGGGACGGATGGATCCTGGCACATAGTCGGCGCCCACCTGCCAGTGGCTGATGATCTGCGTCTGCCGCCAGCGGGGCCAATCGGCCACCTGTAGGCCCACGAAACGGAGGGGATCACTTTGGTCGGGCCTGCCGGGCCTGCGGGCGAAGTCGTAAAAGGCGGCGGGGATGGCCTTGGTAGGAGCGCCGCGGCGCATGAGCAAAAAGCCATCCCCCGCGTCCACGATCCCCCAATCTTTCTCCAGCATGGCCAGAACCGTGCTTTTGACATCGCCCGGAGCCATATCGGTGCCGCCGGTGACGTCGATCAGCGCCCAATCGGCGGGATGGGCGGCCTGTAGACCGTGCGGGAATTTGTAGGCATAGCGGCGATGGCTGATGTGAGGATGCACGGCGGCGGTGGCGGTGACGGCGGCATCGGGCGGGAGCTGATCGACGAAGCGGTGCAGCAATTGGTGATGGGCGTTGATGGGCGTGGGGTCGTAGTGGCCGCCCAGGGGGCCGCGGCCGGCGTCGTGGTAGAAGAGAATGGCGCCAACGATGAGCAGGGTGGTGGCAAAGGGCATGACTCGGGGGGCGTGGCGGCGCAAGCGCTGCATCCCCACGAAGGCGGCCATGGCAAAGAAGGGAACCAGGGGGGCGCTATAGTGCAAATCGCCGTAGTACTGGGCGGCATAGGTGCTGAGCAAATTGGCGAGCAGCAGCGGCAGGCTGAAAACAAGGATATCCAGCCCCAGCAGTGGTAAAAAGCCAAACGCCAGGCTAAGCCCGAACAGATACCGCATCCGCGCCGGCTCGGTGGCGATGGCCCATACCTGGCCGGGCCGCGTGAAGAAGCTGCTGAAGATGTCGAGGGGGGTGTCGCCGAGGGGGCCGTAGCGATGGAAGTACACGGACTGGCCGCTGCCGTAGACGTTAACCGCGTGGGCGGGGACGATGACAAAGGTGGCGACGGCGAACCAGGCCAGGGAAAGTATCAACATCAAGGCGGGGACAACAAAGGCTGGCGTGCGCAATGCCGCTACCCGGCGCGTCGCAGGCGATGTGATCAGGGCCCGCAGACAGGCCCAGGCGGCAATGCCTGCTGCCAACAGCGCCGCCTCTTCTTTGACCCCGGTCAGAAGCAGCAGTGCCACGGCGAATGCCCGCCATTTGTGGCGGAAGGCGGCCCAGAAGGCCCACAGTATCAGAGGCACCGCCAGGGGGATGGCATGGAATTCGGTGAGGATGGCGGATTGCAACTGAGGATTGAGCAAATAGGCGAGCACAAGCCCCAGCGCCGGACTGATCCCCAGTTTGCCTCTGGCGAGGGCGTACAGGGGGATGGCCCCCAGCGCCGCCGCCAGCACCTGCAGCAGAAGCAGTGCCCGCACATCGTCCCATAGCCAGAAAACGGGGCTGATCAGGACGAAGATGGGCTCGACGTGGTCGGTGAGGCGTGTGGAAAGGAAGTCGTCCTTGCTGAACTCGAGAAAGCGGCCGCGGCTGCTGTTCCACACCGCCTGATCGATCTGCCCCAGGTCTGATTGGTGGGTGCGCATGCCGGCGTGAATGTCGAAGGCCAGGTTGCTGAAGGTGATGGTGTATGCAGCCATAAAAACCAGCACCAGCAGCCAGTCGTAGCATCGGCGTTGTTTGAGTCGATTCATGCTATCACGTTTTGTGCCAGGGACGTGGCTCGTTGTGGGGCCAGGTCGCCAGGGCCAAACCGGCGGCGATGAGTTCGCAGGCCATCAGCCATACGCGCATGGCCAGGGCGGCCACGGTGGCCAGGGCACCGCCGGTGATGGGGCTGAGGAGCACATAGAGGGCGCCTTCGCGCACGGCCAAACCGCTGGGCGTGATGAAGCTGAGATAGCCGATGACGTAGGCCAGGGGATAGCTGGCCACGAGATGGGGGAGCCAGTTCAGCAATTGGGGCAAGGTCAGGGGGTGCAGGGCCAGGGTGAGGGCGGCAAATCCCAGGCCGAGCAATATCCAGTCGATGGCCCCCAACAGCAGCGCCGCCAGGATGTCGGCGGAACTGAGGGTCACGGGAAAGGGGGGGCGGCCGAGTTTGCGCAGCAGGAAGTTGAGCAGGATCACCAGCCATCCTGGGCGCAAGATGAAGACGATGGTCGGCGCCAAAAGCAACAAGCCCAGCGGGGCCAGCCGTGGATCGTCCGTGGGTGTGAGCAGACCCAGGTTGCCGCCAAGGGGGAAGTAGAGGGCGGCGATGAGGGTGACGGAAAGCAGGTTGATGGCCTGATAGAGGGCGATGCTGATCACGGTGGCCTCGGTGCGCACGCCATGCCGGCGGCTGAGGACGGTCATGCCCAGGGGTTGCCAGAGATTGCCGGGGATATAGCGCACCAGGGCACTGATAAACCAGATGCGAAATCCCTGCCCAAAGCTGATCTGCCCTCCCATTTTGCGCAATAATCCCCGCCAGATACTGACTTCGATGCTCCAACTGGCGAAGATGGCACTCCCGGCCGCCAGCAGCCAGCCCGGCCGCAGGTGCCACTGATAGCTACGCAATTCTTGCCATTGGCTGCGCAGCAGGAGAAAGATAAACAGCAAAGCCAGCATCAGGATGATTGCCTGTGCTGGCTTTTTGAGTCGTGACATCATGGCGTTATTTTACACCATGATGCCGCAGAGAACGAGTTGCTGGTACATGTTTAGTCGAATTTTAGTGTAGGGATGCCCGATGTCGGAAGCCCTCCGGCCCTCAGCGCTGCGGCTCCATAGGCTGATGGCTGTTCATCAATTCGCCGTAACGCTGACGGTAATGGGCGGCGACCTGCGGCCAGCCGTATCTGGTTTCGATGAGATGACGACTGGCCTGCCCCATGGCGTGCATTTGTTGGGGATGCGTGGTCATGTGCAGTAAGGCGCGTGTCAGGGCGTCGGCATCGCCTTCGGGGACGATGAGGCCGTTGACGCCGGGCTCCACGACCAGGGGATTGCCGGCGGTGTCACTGCCAATGATGGCTTTGCCGCAGGCCATGGCGTCGAGCACGGTGACGCCGAGGCCCGTGGCCGGGCGTGTGACATTGGGCATGACCAAAGCGTCGGCAGCATTGTAATAAGCTTCCATCTCATCGGTGGGCACGTTCCCCACCCAATGTATGTGCTCCAGCCCCAGTTCTTGCCCCAGCCGCTGCCATTCTGCCCACAGATCTCCTTCGCCGACCATGACGGTGTGGATGGGCGGCAGGGCAATGCCTTTGGCTGTGGCTACCTGCGGCAATCGCGCCAGCGCCTGCAAAAAGATGTCGAATCCTTTTTTATAGACCATGCGGCCGACGCCCAGAAACACCATTGCCTGGGCCGGGATTTGCAGTCGTTGGCGCAGGGCTGCACCAGCCTGGGGATGGGGGTGAAAACGGTCGGGATCCACAGCATAGATCACGAGCTCGAACTTATCCGGGTCTGCGCCCAGCCGTTCGGTGGCCACGCGGCGCAGGGAACGGCTGTTGGCGGTGATGAGTTGGGCCTGATCGAAGCTGAACCGGGCCATGCGCCGGAACAGGGGGTTTTGCTGGGCGACGAGGGCGTCGCTGCCGGGGATGCTGACGACCAGCGGCAGGTGCAGGCGGCGGGCTGCCACGGCGGCGATAAAGCCATTGGGCAGCACCCAATGGGCATGAAGAATATCAAGGTGTTGCTGGCGGGCGACGCGCAGGGTGGTCTGAATACCGCGCCCAAAAAGCAGGGGACTGAAAACGTAGGTGTGGAGTTTCATGCGGACATCGGCCTGCATGGTGCGCATGTAGCCCAGCGTGTGCAGCGAGTCGGGCCAGGCATAGCGATAGAGATGCAGGCGGGGGTTAGAGGTGGTCAGGCTATCTGCCGTGTACGCGGGATCAAAAGGGGCGATGATGTGCACTTCTTCGCCCTGGCGGGCAAGCTCCTGGCATAGTTGCTGCATGAAGGTGCCGGAGAAATCACCGGGAAAGCGGGGATAGTTGTGGGTAAGGATGCCGATGCGCATGGGATGTGAGATGAAAAGCGAGATGGAGTCCGGAAAGGGGATAGGTGGCCGGATAAGGCCTGTTTCATTGTGCCGGCACCCACGTGGATTGTCAACTCGAATATGGCGCCTGCGGGCAGATTGATGTAGAATCCACAATGGAACCCACGTGGACGACTCGAATGCCACCGAATAGACTCGATGAGCTCTTTCGCCCCTGATTTCTCCGAGCATTTTTCTAACAATGGAGTTGGCTTATGACGCTGCTGGTTTGGCTGCAACAGTTTGTTGTCTGGTTCACCGCTTTCATCGGTGTCGCAAGTTTTATTGTGCCGCGTACGATTCAGAATTTTGTGGACCTGCATCCAGACGGGGCTCGGGGCATGACGGAAACCCGGGCCGTATTCGGCGGAGTGATGATGGGATTGGGGGGGGCGGCGCTTCTTTTCGGTACCCATGAGGTTTATATGATGCTGGGGTTTATGTATCTGGGAACAGCTATTGCCCGCCTGGTGGCCATGGTTGTGGATCGCTCGTTCAGCCAGAACAATTTTTTCAGCCTTTTTCTGGAGGCGCTGTTGGGCATTATTCTGGTGTTGTAACTGCTAAGGTGCTTCGAAAAGAG
Source organism: Chloroflexota bacterium (assembly GCA_013152585.1). GTDB lineage: Bacteria > Chloroflexota > Anaerolineae > J102 > J102 > JAADGC01. Next base: position 2,006 of record JAADGC010000137.1, on the reverse strand, counting down.
AGGGTGCTCACCGAAAGAATAACAAAAAAAGCCGGTGAACATCACCGGCTGCAGAAAATAAGGGAACGGGGGGGGAGGATTGGTGTTTGTCTAGCGAAGCTGCGCCTCAAACCGACGAGAAAAAGGACACAGATGTGCACAGGCTTCGCACACAGATAAAAGAAAGAAAATGATCTGTGAAAATCTGTGTTAATCTGTGTCCCAAAATGAGTCAAATTTTTGGACGATTCTTTAGTGCCGTTTGCTACCGCATTTGCGGCAGAAGCGGTCTTTGGGGAAGAAGGAGGTGCCGCACTTACGACAAAACTGATCGCTGCCTGCAGGCGAGGTTTTGCTTTTCGGTTTGCGTCGGCGTTTGGGGGCCGGGGATTCGGGTTCCAGTTCGGGTTCGGGGCGACTGGTGCGCCATAAACCGTACCCTCCCAAAACGATGAGGAGCACGGCCACGGAAGCCAGGCCAATCAGTAGCCAATTGGGGCTTGTTGTTGCGGTGGGGGTGCTGGTCGGGGGGGAAGGAGGGGGAGAGACTACGGCCTCTTTGGGGGTTTCGGGCATGGTCATGGCGCCCGTGGAATTGCGATAGGTGATCGTTTGACTGATGGCCTGATCGGCGGCTATGGTCCCCAGGTCGCGTCCATAGAGCAGGGCCCCGTCGGCTGTGGGCTGGCTGGCGTCTTCGGCAGGATCAAGGACGACTTCGGTGCTGCCGGGAGGAAGCAGAATCTCGATGGAACCGCTGTTGGCGCTGAAGGTGTTGGCGGGCAACACGAAGTCGATGGTGCGCTGGTCGCTCTGCACGGTGAGCGGGATGTAGTATTCGATGCGAAACAGAGGCGTTTGGGGGGTGAGTGTGACCACCGAATTGCCACTGGCGTCGGTTCCGGATTCCCAGGCGATGTTGAGCAGGCGGCCATCGGTTTCGGCGGAGGCGACGGCATTGATAAAGGCCCCGGCAGGAACAGGCACATTGACGGGTTGATCGGTTTGTTGCAGTTCACCGTCGATGATGACGAGCAGGCGGGGATCATCAAATTCGGGCCAGAGTTTGATGGTGAGATCGTTTAGGGGGACCGGGCCTTTGTGCATAACCGGTGACGGTGAAGAGCAGGAATAGGAGCGGGATGAAGGCGGCAATTGTGAATCGTTTCATGGATGCTATTATAGCAATGAGTGAGGAGCTTGACAATTTGCGGGTGGCCGTGGACGCGAGGAAGTGCGCCGCACTTACTTCAGCCGTGTACTCGCCTGCGGGCAGCTATCCCGCGCTCGGCCGGAAACGCACGCCCCACGCCGGTTCGGCAATGGGGATGATGGCCCCCAGATCGTAGCTGAGTCCCGCTGCCATTCCTAAAAATGGGAACATTCGCCAATCGATGATCTCTTTTGTGATCTTGGTTCCTGACTGATATACTGAGATTGACGTTTGACTTTCGCCGCAAACCAGCAGTCAGGAGTAGCCCATGGCAGTCACGCTGAATATTCGTACGGATGGCGAGCACATCACGCCCACCATCGACGGCGTTCCTCTGGCCGAACCGACCCCTCTGGCCACGTTGCCGAGCTTGGAGGAGTTGCAAGCTGATGTTTACGAAGGTGGAAAACGGCTGACAGAAGCCCTGGGGGGAACCGAACTGACCGATCGGCTCGACGCTGACGATGGCGTCTTGCTTCTCTCTGCCGATAACACGGCAGATCTCATCCCCTGGGAATTTGCCGCCCTGCCTGGACGTACCCTGTTTGGTTGCCAGTACGGTTTATTGCGTCTGGTGAAGGGGGCTGCTGACCCTCCCCGCAGCAATGGCCCTTTGCAGTTCGTAGCCCTGGGCGCCGACCCCCTGGTTGACGACAAAGGCAACGCCCGCGACGGCTATCGCCTGGACATCGACAACGAATTGGCAGCCATCCGTCACACGTTGGCGCGCAGCGGTAAAGATGTGTGGGCCAGACGCATCCCACCCACCAAACGGGCGTTGCGCCAGGCCCTGCGCCGCGGCCCCGCCCTGCTG
>JAADGC010000043.1 GCA_013152585.1 Chloroflexota bacterium | reverse complement strand
GGGACGCCCTTCCTTCCGGCCCTCAGGCGCACCCTCCAAAAAGATGACGCACACCTCTGGCGGCGCCGCAGTTGCAAATTTGGCGCCAACATCGTTGATTCGCCCGCTCGCCAAGGCTGCTTCTATATTGGGAATTACTGCCGGCGGCATGGATTGTTTGGGGCTGGGCCGTCTCTCGATTATAATAAATGAGTACGCAGGGGCGTGGCAGCACACGCCCTTCTTGTCCCTCCTTTCCTTCCCTATGAAACTCAAAGACGTTCAAGAAAACTGGAATAAATTCGGCGAGAACGATCCCCTGTGGGGGATTTTGGCCTGGCCCGGGAAGGAGGACGGCGGCTGGGATTTGGAGTCCTTTTTCGCTACCGGCGAGCGTGAGATCGCCGAGGTGTTGGCTTATGTGCAGGGCTTGGGTGTGGCCCTACGGCGCGGCGTCGCCCTGGATTTTGGTTGCGGTGTGGGCCGGCTGAGCCAGGCGTTGGCTGCACATTTCGAGCAGGTGCACGGGGTGGACATCAGCCCGGCGATGATTGCCAAAGCGCAGGAGCTCAATCGCTTTGGCGAGCACTGCCAATATCATCTCAACGATCGGGATGATCTGCATTTGTTCGCCGATAACCACTTCGACACTATTTATTCCAACATTACTTTGCAACACATGCCCCCCCGCTTTGCCGCTGCCTACATCCGGGAGTTTTTGCGTGTGCTCAAGCCGGGTGGTATCCTTTTGTTTCAGATTCCCAGCCATCCCCGGCAATGGTGGCGACGCATCCTGCAGCCGCTGAAGCCGACAGCGTTGTGGCAGCACTATCAGCGTCTGCGCTATGGCGAGGCGCCGGTCATGGCCATGTACGGCATTCCCAAGTCCCGGGTGCTGCGTCTGCTGGCGCAACAGCACGTCCGTCTACTCGATGTCGCTGCCGATGAGAGCGCGGATGTGCATTGGAGCAGTTTCAGGTACTGTGTCACCAAATAACGAGGTCGTGATATGACTCCGAATACAATCCGCTATTCCGTCTTGATGCCGGTTTACAACGAAGCCCAAACCCTGGAGACCATTGTCAGGAAAGTGCGCAGTCTGCACAATATGACCCTTGAGATCACGCCCGTAACCGAGATCGAAACCCGGCACATCACTCTGGAACAGGAGATCATTGCCGTCGACGATGGTTCCAGCGATGACAGCCTGGCCATTTTGCGGCGGCTGGAAGCCGAGGGCCTGCTCAAGGCCGTGGCCTACGAACGTAATCAGGGCAAAGGCGCCGCCATTCGCACCGCCATCCAGCACGCTACAGGCGAGATCATGCTGATCCAGGATGCTGATCTGGAATACGATCCCCGCGAATATCCCACCTTGCTGCAACCCATCCTCGAAGAGCGCACCAAAGTCGTGTATGGCTCGCGTTTTCTGGGAGGCCCGCGCAAAGCCATGCTCTTCCGGCACATGCTGGGCAACAAATTTCTCACTCTCCTCACCAATCTGCTTTACGACTCCATCATCTCGGACATGGAAACCTGCTACAAAGTGTTTCGCCGGGAAGTGCTGGCCGGGGTGCCGCTACGCGCCCGGCGCTTCGAACTGGAGCCCGAGATCACGGCCAAGATTCTCAAACGGGGTTATCGCATTTACGAAGTGCCCATCAGTTACAACGGTCGGGAATATCACGAAGGCAAGAACATCACCTGGCGTGATGGCATTCCGGCTATCTGGACCTTGATCAAGTATCGTTTTGTCGACTGAGTGATGCAGAACGGTCCACGTTCTCGGCTTTCCTGTTATGGTCGTACCTGGCTGCCCGCCTGGCTTGTGATCGGGATGGGCCTGCGGCTGGCTGCCTGGGGCCGCTTTCCCCTGCGCGAGGACGAGGCCCTGTACGGCACCTGGGCCCGCCTCATCGCCTCGGGGCAGGACCCCATGCTGGAACGGGTGGCGGTGGATAAACCGCCGTTTTTCATCTACAGCTTGGCCCACGCCTTCGAGAGCTTTGGCGCCTCAGTATCGGTCGGGCGGGGGCTGAACGAGTTTTGTTCCTTGTTGGCGATGGTGCTGCTGTGGTTGCTGGCCCGGCGGCTGTACGGTGCCCGCACGGCCGCCATTGCCCTGGCTTTGTTCGCACTCTCGCCCTTTGCCATCAGCTTCGCACCCACCCTGTACACGGACCCCATGCTGGTGGCGTGGCTGCTGTTGGCGCTGCTATGGGCCAGTTATGGCCTTGGGCTGGGGGCCGGGCTGGCGCTGGGCATGGCTTTCGCCACGAAACAGACGGGTTTGCTTTTCATCCCCCTGGTCTTGGCTTTGTTGTTGGCCGCACCCATCCCCTCCTTTCCCCACCGGCTTACGGCCACCCGCACCGGTGCTGTGCTGTGGCGTCTGTTGGGCGCGAGTACTGGCTTTGGCTTCGTGTGGTACAAGATCTGGCAGTGGGACGGCTGGCGCATCCTGCCCGCGGAAATTCCCAGCTTTTGGCAGCAGTCGTGGCATAGCTACGGCGGGTTGACCCTGGTTGCTGTGCAGATGTGGCCGCAGCGCCTGGCTGAGTGGTGGGGCGTGTGGCGCTGGTTGGGCGGTTGGGTGCCGGGCACGCTGGTGCTGGCCTTGCTCTGCGGGCTGGTGATCTGGAAGCTCAGCGTCCATCGCCGGGCAGGCTGGGTTTCTGATCTCCTCATCCTCTCCTTCACCCTGGCCTATCTGTCCCTCCATGTGTTTTTCAGCTTTCAAACCTGGGACCGTTATTTGCTGGGATTGGCGCCCTTGTTGGCTTTGTTGGCGGCCCGGGGTTTGCAGATCGGCTGGGCGCAGTTGGCAGCCCGGCCCCGGCACCAGTTGGGCCTGATTACTTTGCTGCTGGCGGTGCTGGTATGGGGCGGCGTGCAGGCTGCGTGGGCACGCATCCCCGTGGGCGGCGATCATGGTGCCTACAGCGGCATCGAAACCGTCGCCGCGTATCTGCATGAGAAGGTGCCTGCCGACCACGGCGTGCTCTATCAACGCTGGTTGGGCTGGCAGTGGAACTGGTATTTGGATGATAGCCCCGCCGGGCGCGTCTACTGGGCCGACCCGGCCATGCTCGTTGCCGACGTCCAGCGCCATCCCCACGGCTACACCCGTTTCATCGTCTTCCCGGCCTGGCATGATGGCGAACGTCCGGCTGTGGTGGCGGCCCTGGCAGCCATCCACCAGCGCCTGGCACCCCGCCTGTTCGTTGCTCCCCAGGCAGATGGCGCTCCTCGCTTTGCCGTTTACCAAATCATCCCGGAGACAACTCCATGAAGCGCAAAGATGTGTTGGCTCTATTCATTTTGGCTCTGGCCGTGTTTTGGCTGTACGGCCAGGTCTTGTTTACGAATCGCATCCCCGCCAGCGGCGATTTTCTGTTTTATTTTGCGCCCTACTGGGATTACGCCAACCAGGCGTTGCGGGCAGGCCGCCTTCCCCTGTGGAACCCCGACATCTACGCCGGTGCCCCCTTCCTGGCCAATCCCCAAACGCAGCTCTTCTATCCCCTGCGCTGGTTGTTTGTGTTCGTGAGTACCGAAAAGGGCCTATTGATCTTTGCCGCCCTGCACGCCTGGCTGGCGGGCGCCTTCACCTACGCCCTGGCGCGTAAGATCGGCCCCGTGCGTCCCCTGGCGGCGCTGGTGGCGGCGCTGCTCTTTGCCCTCAATGGCTGGACCACAGGCCTGCTGGCGCATCCGGTGCGTTGGGGCAATGTGCCCTGGCTGCCAGCCGCCATCCTTTTATGGGAGATGCGCCCGCCCGTGTGGCGGTGGAATGCGGCCAACCGTCGCTGGGGGGTTGCCCTGGCCGGGGTGTGGACCCTGAGCCTGCTGGCCGGGCACACGCAGACGTTTTATAATCAGGTGATGATCTTTGGCGCCTGGGTTTTCGCACCCTTGCTGTGGCGGGGTCTGAAAGGGACGTGGATGAACGCGGATGAACACGGACAGAAAAAGGCTCATTCACGCTCGTCCGCGTTCATCCGCGCCCTTTTTAGGTGGGGGTGGCTGCTGGGCCCGCCCCTCCTCGCCCTGGCCTTGGTTTTCACCCTCGTCCTCCTGCTCAGCGCCGTGCAGCTCTTGCCCACCTTCGAGCTGGCGACCTACTCTTACCGCAGCGGCGGCCTGCCCTTTCGCGATCATGCCGCCCTCAGCCTGCCGCCGTGGCGCCTGGCCCTGACGCTGTTGCCTCATTATGGCCGCAACCTGGGGCAGGCTTTTGGCAGCGACGCTTTTGGCGAATGGGTCGCCACCGTCGGCTGGGTGGGCTTGTTGCTGGCCGGATTGGGATTGCGGCGAGGGCGAGGCCGCTTGCATCTGCCCGCAGCCGTCCTGGTCGTGGCGGGGTTGATCCTCTCTTTGGGCGCGTATACCCCCCTCGACATCCTCTTTTATCACCTCATCCCGGGCTGGAACCTGTTTCGTGTGCCTGCCCGCTGGCTGGAAGCGGCCATGCTCGGCTTCGCTCTTTTGGCTGCATTAGGATTAGACTCGTTGGCCGGGGCATGGCATTGGCCCGCCATACGGCCCCGCCACAGCCTACATGTTGGAGGGGAATCTCTCGCAGGGCCGTCAAGAACGCCACTTTTTTTCTCTTTGCACCCTTTGCGCCTTGGCGAGAGATTTATTTTGGGGGGGAAGATCGGCCTGCTGCTGCTCGCCCTGGCGCTGATTCTGTTTTCTCGCCCCACCCCACTCACCCTGGCGCTCTGGCTTGGCACCGGGCTCATCGTTGCCGCCGCCTTTTGGCTGGGACAGCGGCGATGGACGTGGGGGGCGGCGGTGTTGGTCCTACTGATGCTGCTGGAACTGTACGGCGCCAGTTGGAGCCTGCCCATCCAGCATCCCACGGCCCCCCAGGCCTTGCGCTCCTGGCGCACCGCTCCCGCCCGCATCGCCGCCGAAAACCGACCCCTGTGCCGCACCCTCAGCCTCAGCACCACCACTTACGACCCTGGCGATCTGGCTGAGCTGCGCCAGATCTACGGTCCCGAGCTCGATGACTGGGCTCTGAGCGACCTCGTCAACGCCACCAAGGCCAAAGAAGTCCTGGCCCCCAACCTGGGCATGATCTATCATATTCCCTCACTCGATGGCTTCGGCGGTGGTGTGTTGCCAACCCGCCACTTTGTGCAGAGCATGGGCCTGCTGTTGCCACCGCAGCAGGTGGTGGCGGATGGCCGTCTACGTGAGACCCTGCGTTCAGTGCCAGATGCCCGGCTGCTCTCGTTGCTGGGCGTATGCTACGTGATCACCGATAAAGACTTCGACGCCTGGGTGGATGGCGTCTACTACGACCTGGCCTTTGGCGAAGCCCTGACGCCCACCCAGCCCGACCTGCAGATCAGCCCCCTGCCCCTGTTTCCAGTCACCAGCGTGGGCCTGATCAGCTATTTGCACGGGGGAGCCGCCCTCGCCGACGGTGAGCCAGTAGCCGAGCTTGTTGTCAGCTTTGCCGATGGCCGCCAGGAACGTCACCTCCTGCGCGCGGGCGAGCACACCGCCGAGGGCTCTGACCAGACGCCCGGGGTAGAGCACCGTCGCGATCTGCCGGCCGTGCCCTGGCGCTATCATGCCGCCGGTCACGACACCGTGGTCACTGTGCCGCTCGTCCATACCGGCCCCCTGGGCGCCGTCAGTATCCGACTTCTGCGTGACGATGTCAGCCTGTTCGTGCGCGGCATTGCTTTCCGGGATGCCGTCAGCAAGGCGCACACCTCGCCTCCGGTCAGCCGGCATCCCTGGCAGCGCATCCACTCCGGCGACGTCAAAATCTACCGCAACAATGCTGTCATGCCCGGCGCCACTTTCATCCCCCACGCCGAGCTTAGCCCTGACGATGCCCTCACCCTGGCTGCCATGCAAAGCCCCCACTTCGATCCGCGGCAGACCGTGTATCTGGCCCAGGGGGGCGGTGGGGATGGCGGCAGCGGCGAGGTGGATATCCTGCAATGGACGCCCGAAACCATCCGCCTGCGCACGCGGGCGGCCACGGCCGGCACCTTGCTCGTGGCCGATGCCTGGTATCCGGGCTGGCAGGCCACTGTCGATGGCGAGCCCGTGTCTGTGCAGCGCGCAGACCTGCTCTTGCGGGCGGTGGCGGTTCCCGCCGGGTCGCACGAGCTGATCATGCGGTTTCGGCCTCGCAGCCTGCGCTGGGGAGCCGGTATCAGCCTGCTGGGACTGTTACTGGCGCTGGTCTTACTGCTCACGCCACAACACCCACGCCGCAACTCGTAACTCGTCGCCTGCTCATGCTATAATGCAGGTATCACGTTCACGCTTCCTGCTGTTCGCAAGGGAATCTATTTATGAATCAAGTGAATCGAGTCGTCGCCATTCTGTTCTTCTTGCTGTTGCTCGTCTTTTTTGTCGGCCTGGGATTGTTCCCCACAGACATGGTGAACTGGCTGCAAGTGCAGCTCAGTACCCTCACGAACCATATCGCCCGTTTTCAGGCCTTCGACCCCACCAATTTTAACCTGGCCCGCATTGCCGTAGTGGTGGCAGCGCTGCTCGTGTTCCTGCCGTTGCTCATGGCCGAATTCAGTCGTCGCAGCGAAGCCCTGGTGCGTTTACAAACCTCCACCGGCGCCGCCCAGGTGACAACGGATAGCGTGGGCCGGCGGCTGGCCTGGCATCTGGATCAATTGGCGGATGTGATCACCGTGACGCCCGCCGTGCGCTCGCGCGGCGAGTTGGTGGATGTGGTGCTGGATGTGGAGACGTCGCCCGAGATTGACGTGCCCATGAAGACGGAGGAAGTGATGCTGGTGACCCGTGAGATCGTCGAAGATCGCATGGGGCTGAAGATGGGCAAGCTCGATGTCCGTATTCGTCATAGCGATTACCCCGAGGTCTTCTAGATGGCGGTTCCGGAACCTATGATAGCCGAAGTTTTGCCCGGAATCATCGACCTATCAGCCGCACCGGCAGCCAATGACATCGCCGATGACGAGCTGGTGGCGCTGTTGGAGGCGATGCTATTCGTGTTGGGCGATCCCGCCTCGGTCGAGCGGCTGGCAGCCGCGTTCGAGTTGCCTGTAGAACGCATCGAAGCCGGCTTGCAACAGTTGGAAGCGCAACTGGCCGGGCGCGGTATCCGTTTGCAACGGCACCGGGATGCCGTGCAGTTGGTATCATTACCGGCTGCTGCCGATGTGATCGAAGCTTATTTGGGGTTGGACCTCAGCGCCAAACTCTCGCGGGCGGCGCTGGAAGCCCTGGCCATCATTGCCTATCGTCAGCCGGTTACCCGTCCCCAGATCGAGGCCATCCGTGGCGTGAGCAGCGATGGCGTCCTCCGCACCCTGCTGAATCGGGGGCTGATCGAGGAAGTGGGACGCCTGGAACAGGCTGGGCGTCCGATTTTGTACGGTATTACCTTCGAGTTTTTGCAATACTTTGGACTGAGCTCGTTGGACGAACTGCCGCCATTGGATGGTGATGTGGTGGCACAACTGGCGGCGAGGATGGGGGCCGCTCCGGAGACGGAGGGAGATACGACTGTCGGGGCTGAGGACGAGGGCCAGGAATAGTGCACCCACCGAATCAATTCGGGGCTCGGGGGCGTTCCACTCAGGACAGGCCTACGGGGACCTGTAACAAGCCCTCGCCGTCAACACGATCGGTCCGCCGCAGGGCGACCGGCGGCCGCAGGCCCCCTAGCCCCGATTTCAATCGGCGGGACGGCGTCGAGCGCCCGGCGGTGGACCGCAGGGCTAAATAATGGGAAGGTTGTCGAGCGCACGGCGCATCCGTGATGTGCCGTTTTCGCCGTTTAACCCGATTTTTGGCAGGATTCCTCATTGGCATTGACACGGGCGACAACATCGGCCAGGGCTGGTGGCAGGCGGGCGGGGAGGCCATCGTGCGTGATGCAAACATGGCGCGTGAAGCCGGTGACCAGACGCTCGTCACGAGCATTCACGACCTCATA
>JAADGC010000247.1 GCA_013152585.1 Chloroflexota bacterium | reverse complement strand
CCATCACACCCACCCCAACTATTACCCCCACCCCCAGCCCCACATCCACGCCCACGCCCACCATCACACCCACCATCACACCCACGGGCACGGCCCCCGAGGCCATCAGCATCGCCGTAAGCAATCTTTTGCCCTACGATGTCATCGATACGATGGAGGTCGTGTATCGGGACGCCGACGGCTGCCAGAACATCGAATGGGTGGAGGCCTATCTGGGCACGGCCAACAATCCCACCCTGACCCATTTCAAAGCGCATGTCTCCAACTATGGGCCGGTGGGGCCGGCCAGCAGGCGCGGGGAACCGCTGGTGTATCTGGCCAGCGGCGCCAATAGTTGGACGAATATTTCCTTCAATTCAGCGTATCCCAACATAGCAGAAAACAATAGCACCAGGTTGGCAGGACGGGCCGACCGCGGGTTGGGAAACAATGGCACCTGGGTGACCACATGGAGCTGCATCCCGGGCAGCACGACCGATCTGCGCGTCACCTGGGCCTTCCAGCTCAAACAGAGTATGGTCGGGCAACATGAGGTCTATGCTTCGGCCCGCGATCAGCAGGGGCGCACGCAGGCCAATAAACGTCTGACCACGGTAACCGTATTGGCTGCCACGCCCATACCCCCGCCTGGCGACCGGGCCTGGCGCTTTAGCGGTCACACCTTCATGGGCAGCACCCCCGACGAACGCACGCCTCTGGCGGACATTGCCTTTGCCGTACGGCGTTGTCGCGATCGTAGCGCCGGCACCCTGGGGGCGGCCAGCAGTGCCGCCGACGGCAGCTTCCTGATCAACATGGGCGAAAGCACATTGGCCGCCTCCGATACCCTTTGCGTCGGTATTACAGGTCCTACCGGCTACACCTTCACCCGCCATGACTTCCCCCTCGACTCAGACGCCACCCTGTTGGTCATCGATCCCGGCGGCGACACCAACCGTGCCGATCTGGAAATCCAGGTTCCCGGTTACGGCAAGCTGTGTACCTGGTCTTTCGATCACTATGTCTGTGCCAGCGTGATAGCTTTCGACGGACTCGATCTCTGGTTCGCACCGGCCGGCTCGAGCCCCCCGCCCGATCTGGCCACGGCCACGCCCACCATCCCCGCCACCGCCACCCCGACCCTCACCCCCACCCCCACCATCACCCCCACGCCCAAAGCCACGCCGGTGGCTCAACCCACTAAAGTTCTGGACAAGGTGTGCATCTATGCCGACAAGTTCGAGACGAAATCGGGCACAACCACCGGCACCGGCAATCTTTACCTGGGCCCCAAAGGCAGCGACGGCAAGTGCAGCCAGCGTAATTACTTCGTCGATAGCGTGACCCTGCTCGATCACACGGTCGTGCAGGCCAATATCTCCTGGAAGTCCACAGATAAGAACCTCACCGTCGCCGGCGTGATGCAATTGCAGCCTCACCGCATTCCCATCATGGCCGACGATAAGTTGGAGGTGAACACCGGTGATGGGAAAATCGTGCTCAGCGGTACGGTGGATAAATATCTCGGCAAGCTCTTCCCCAAGGATTTCGAATTCCCCGAGGATTTCGCCATCACATTCAGCGTTTTGAACGATTACGTGGAATTGTCAGGCGATATCAACGTACCCAACATCCCCGAAAACCCCAATTTCAAGTTCACCGTCCGCGGCCGCATCCACAGCAACGGGGATCTGGAGCTGGTGACCGATGCCCAGACCCTGAGCTTCAAGGTGGCCGGGGGCGATCTCAAGGCCGAACAGCTTTCCCTGACCACGAAAGGCGTGCTGCGTATCGGCAAGGCCACGCTCACATTCAATGGCATTCCCCCCATTGTGGTGGAGGGCCTTACGCTGGGTGAGGGCGGGCTACAATTCAAACGCATTGCCGGCGGCTACAATTTCAACATCCCGGCCCTCAATCTGGGGAACTTCTTCATCATCGAGGGCACCGGCAACAAAAACCTGCAACCGATCAAGGCCACATTACACATCGAGTTGCTGAGCGGGGTCAGCTATATCGCCGGGCAGGTGCCGGCCGGGGTCGAAGTCACGGCCCTCAATTCACAGTACAAGATCGAGCTGGTGGGCCGTATGCGCCTGCCCAAATTGCCGGGGAACAGTCATGTCAAGGTGGACAACCTGCGCCTGACCCTGCATAAAGACAAGAAGGACAAGGTCGGCAAGCTCAGCACCAGCATCGGCCGGCTAGACCTGCAGGTGGCCGGTCGTCCCTTCAAGATGAACAACCTGAAATTCGATCTGGTCACCCTGCCTATTGCCTCGGCCAACCGGCCCCCGGGGTTGGCCAGCCCGGCGGCGGGGTTCAGCTATCAACTCATTGCCAGACGCACCGACTTCAAGCTGCCCACGACCTGGGGTATCAACAGCACCATCTATCTCACCGACGTCAAGATCACCGACAAGAGCCCGTACATCCAATTCAAGGAAGCAGCGGCGAAGTTCAAGGTCGATAAGACGTTCTGGCTGGGCGGCGCGCCCAAACAGCAGGTGGGCATCGCCTTTAAGGTGACTGAGGGCGAGCTGGTGCTGAAAAACACCTTCAATAAATATGCGGTCAGGCTCACATCCGAGGTGAGCTTCATCCTGGGCGGGCAGAAGTCGACGCTGGGCAATGTGGGCGGGAAGGTCAAGCTGACCATCGATGAGAATGGCAAGGTGACCGCAGACATCCTGGGCGCCAAATTGGGAATCGCCGGCGTACAACTGGTGGTGGGCGTACTTAAATACGAAGATGATGCGTTCACAGCGGAGAAGGCCACTATCACCCTGCCCAAATCATGGGGCGGCGGCTCCATGATGGAGGTGAAAAAACTGCGCATCACCAAGGATGAGATCAAGTGGGATAACATCAATGCCGAGGTCAACATCAAGGACGTGAACCTAAAGCCGGTGTTGCGCCTGCAGAAGCTCAAGGTCAAGCTCAAAGTCAATGCCAAGAGTGAGTTCGAGTGGGAGATCTGGGGTACGGTGAACATCCTGCCGGTGAATCTGGCCGCGGCGCAGCAGGCCGGCACCTATCTGACGGCGCAGGAGGTGGAGGGCGTCAGCGCTGATCTGCATGTCAAGATCGCTCGGGACGGCAAGGTCACGGGCACGGTGACCGGCTTTGAGCTCCAGCTCATCGGCATGAAGATAACGGCGAAAAAGGCCACCTTCACAGACGAGAAGATCGTGGTGACGGAAGTGAAGGGTGCGCTGCCGCCCCAGATGGGTGGGGTTACCGTCGAGCTCTTTGGCATGACCATTGGTGGGCCCGAGGGCTTCGACGTCAAGGGCGGCAAGTTCAATATCGCCAAATTCAGTTTTGCCGGTGTGGGTGTGGAAAACGCCCACGGTTATTTCAAGCAGATAAAAACTGGCCATTACACCTTTGGCGCCGGCGCCAGGCTGAACTTTGCCCAATTCGCGGTCGAAGGCGGCTTTGTGATGGAGGTGATCAACGACACCTACTATCTCCGCCAGGTGAAAATCGACTACTACGGCACGCCGCCGGCCGCCATCGGCCCCCTGGGTGCCACCGGCCTCTATATCACCCACATCGGCGGCACCTTCGATATGAGCGAGGATACGCTGGAGATCTCGGTGCGGTTGGGCATTCAAACCGCCGGTAAATTCATGGGCGCCACCCTGCTCAAGGCCGAGGGCGCAGTCACACTGCGGGTCAAACCTGAGTTCAGGCTCAGCACCCGCGCCGACCTGTATCTCATCGGCTATAAAGTGATCAAGGTCGATGCCACGCTGTCGCCCACCGGTTTCAGCACGCGGGCTGAGCTTAATCTGCTCATCATCAAGATCGTGGGCTACATGGCCTTCGGCATTGATGAAGATCAGGAGTTCACGCTGGCAGCCGGTATTCAGGCGAGTTTTGTGGTCAAGAAGAATGCGATCTGGGGCTGGCTGCCCTTCTGGGGCGATGTCAAGATCGGGCCCGTCAGCGGCGAGGTGGGCAAGTTTAAGCGCAAGGCAAACAAAGTGTGGGGTGGCCAGGGCTTACTCAATATCGCTGGATTCAAGGTCTGGGGCTTTGTCGGCTTCAGTCCCCTCAAATTCGAGGGCGGTGGTGGTGCCAGCCCCTACAAAGTGGTCTGTCCGGCCGGGCATAACTGTGGCTTTGGCAACAAGGTAGCGCTGATGGCCCTGGCCCGGGAGGGCGGCCGCATCGACACCCTGATGGATGTGAAACCCTCGCGCCAGATCGCTCTGATCGAGACTGTCAACGCCCTGAATTGGGAGCGGGCGGAAAACCTGGTGGCGGTACAACCCGATGGTCAGCGGCTGGACCTGACATCTGTGATGGATGACAGGGAAAGCGGTGAGTTCAGGCGCATGTACATCATCGACCGGCCCATGGTGGGGCGCTGGACCCTGCAGATGCAGGCGGGCAATACCGTGGTCGTGCTGGGCACTGACCCCGAACCGGCCCTGACCATGCAGGTGGAACAGATGCAGCCCGGCGCCCTGGGCGCGCAGAGCGTGCGCGTTGTGCAGGGCAGCCCCGCCCACATGTTCGGCGATGAGGGTGCCGCAGCAACAGCATCGATGCAGGCGCTGGCCGTGCAACGGCCGCTTGTGCTCACGCAGGAGGGCTGGCTGCACATCACCTGGCAAAGCAGTGACCAGAGCAATGTGGATGATCCCGAAGCCGTGAGCGTGCAGCTCTACGTCGAGGATGCGCCCGGCAAGCGCTGGCCCATCACCACCAGCAATACGCTCAATGGCTCCTACGACTGGCAACCGGCCATCCCCAGCGGCGTTTACACCTTCACGGTGGCGGCCAACGACGGCCACAACATGCCGGTGATCAGCCAGGTCGTGTTCGATTATCACGATACCACGCCACCCGCCGCGCCGCAGGGGGTGACGTCGCAGGTCGGCGCCGATGGCGTGGCCCTCGTCTCGTGGAATGCCACGGCCTCGGACCCCGATGTGGCGGGCTATCGCATCAGCACTTCCGCCGGCGAAACCTTTACCGTCACCCATCCCATCAGTCAGGCGATTGTCACTACCCTCGATCCATCTGCCAGCATTCAGGCGGACGTGGCCGCCTACGACATGAGCGGTAATGTGGGCCCGGCCGGCAGCGTGGGCATGAGCGCGCCCGATCTGCAGGTGATCGCCATGCAGCCGGCCGACGGCAGCACAGACGATGCGGGTGCAGAAGTGACCGTCGCCTTCAACCAGCCGGTCACGATGCAAAGCTTCCGCCTGCTGGACGCGGACGGCCTCGAAGTGCCCGGCGAGACGGAAGGGCTCAGCTACGACCTGGGGGCCATCATCCCCGTTGCCGAGCCCGTGTGGGGTGTACGCTTCCGGCCGGCCACGGGATGGCTGCCGGCAGGCGATTACACGGCAGAAGTGGCGGTTGCCACCGATGTTGCGGGTGGGTTGCGGGTGCTGGCGGCCGGTCTCAGCACCGACATCGCCCCCGCCGGCACCACCTCCAGCTATCAGTGGACCTTCACCATCAGCGGCGAACCGGCGCGCATCTGGATGCCGCTGGTGGGGCGGTAAGGGCGCAGTAAGGGCGCAAAGGTAAGGGCGCAAAATTTTGCGCCCTTACTCTGTCTGCCCCTACCCTCTGCTCCCTTACTCCGCCCTTACCCCTTTGCGCCCTTACTTTTCAAGACTCCAGCGGGCCGGGTTGTTCTGGATGTAGGCGCGGATACGGGCCAGGTCGGCCTCACTGCGGATGATGTGCTCGTAGTAGTTGCGCTGCCAGACCTCGTGTACGTCCGTGTTGGCGCGCATCCACTTGGTTACACCGATCTTGAAGCCACGCACGATGGACCCCAGAGTCTTGGATGGCGAGCGCGGGGTGGGTGGGGGATGCTGCGGTAGGGGCGCCCTCCCCTCATCACCCGGCACCTCTGCTGCCGCCCCTGTCTGAGCCTCGGCTCCAGTGACACGCGCGGCGGCCTCTCTCTCGGCAGCACCGGCGTTTTTGGTCATCCAGATAACTCCATGCGCATGGTCGGGCATGACAACGAAGGCGTCCAGCGCAACATGAGGAAAGTGGTCGGGGATAGCCTGCCACGCGGCCGGCGGCATTCAGGTGCATCTCACCATCGACGATTTCACCGAAAAGGTGAGCGCACTCATGGGTGTTCAGCGTCACAAAGTAGGCGCCTTCCTGACCATAATCATATCCCTTCAAGCGAATGGAACGGCGGTGATGACGTTGGGGGTCGTACGGCATAAGGCTATCCTCCCTGAATCTCCTCCTGGCTGCGCAGAGGTTGGGGTTTGCAAAAATAGCGATTGAACTTTCCAGGCCCTTGCCCGCGGGTATCGGCGGGCATGGAATGTTTATCCGTAGGTGATATCAAAAATTTCGGATGCAAAATAGGTTTTGGGATGGCTATTCGGGATTTCTTGCAAAACCCCTATCGATACCAACTTTGTTATATCTGATTTGGCTGTTGGATAGGTGATGTCGTAGCGTTTTGCTAGGGATGAAATGCTAGCAACTGGGGCAAGGAAAAGTTCATCTACAATGTTTTGCAGGCGCCAACTCCCGGCCAGCGTATTGACCCGCTCCCTATATGAAGCGAATAGTCGCACGAGTTGATCGCAGCGATATTGTGTATCCCTGGCTTGCTCCACGACGCCAACCAGGCAGAACTGTATCCAGCCACGCCAATCGTTGTGCGTACTGACCCGAAGTAGGCGTTCCATGTATTCGTCCTTGTTAGTGTCGAAGTAGGAACTCATGTAGAGCCATTGGTTGGACAATTCATTCCATTTGGCAATCATCAGCGACAGTAAAAGTCGTCCAACACGTCCATTTCCATCTTCAAATGGATGAATAGCTTCAAATTGATAGTGCATGATAAAGGTATCAACCAACGGATCATACATTCTGGTGGGATGTTGAGCAATCTTCTCGTAATTCTCCAACAATTCCGGCAAGTAGAGGGGCGGTGGCGGAATGAAGCGCGGAGGACGACCAATCTGCACCAGACAATCCCGGAATATGCCCGGATGGGAATCAGAGCCCCGTACGCCTGCCATCAAAATACGATGCAATTCCCGAATCAGTAGTTGAGAAAAAGGAACGCCGTCCTGGATCAGTTGTATTCCCTTTCGTAGAGCCCGGGAGTAGTTTGCCACTTCGCGAAAGGCATTGAGGGAGTCATCTTCTGTACGAGACTCAAAGGATTCCAACTCAAAAAGCATTTGCTGTTGAGGATTGGTAAAAGTGCCTTCAAGCCGGGAGGAACGCTGGGCTTCCCGATTCTGGAGGGGACGCAAAAGCAGGTTGGGATCAGGCAGATGTCTGCCAATGCCATCCAGCCGCGCCAGTTCTTTATGGGCATCAAGCAACAGAGACCAAAGGTCCGACGGCCACTCCCATTTAGGGGACAAAAAATCAGGCAGGAAAGCGTGCGTCGCTCCCGGGATGCCTGTCTCGCGTATTAACTTTCCAGGAGTATCGGGGGAAAATTGTTTAGTATCCATGACGTTAAAATCCTTCGCTGATTATTTACATGCGCCCGAGGTGGATTAAAAATTTTCACTGATTATTTTAACCTGAGGGGTGTAGATAGAAATAAACTTTAAACTGAATTGCTCAATTCGTCAAATGGGGAGACATTTCCGGCATTTTGGGTTTTTACAAGCATCACACATCATGCGAAATTCACGCCATGGCGCAGGTTTGTGCTCGTAGTAGTTGCGCTGCCAGACCTCGTGTACGTCCGTGTTGGTGCGCATCCACTTGGTTACACCGATCTTGAAGCCACGCACACCCGCCCCGCGCTCGCCCACTTGCTCCCAATCCGAGCCCATGGTATGGTAGTAAACCAAGGGTATGGTCACCTTTTTCCCGTTTTACACCCATGTCTTCGTC
>JAADGC010000246.1 GCA_013152585.1 Chloroflexota bacterium | reverse complement strand
CTGATACGCCTACCCCGCTGCTGACCGAGCCGCCCACATCCACGCCCGCACCGGCCACCCCCACCCCCACACCGATCCCGCAGGTCGTGGCCGCCGACCCCATCAATGTGCGTAGCGGTCCCAGCACGGATTACCCGGTGATTTCGGCGCTACAAACAGGCGAGAGCGCTGCCATTACCGGCACCAACGCCAAGCAAAGCTGGTGGCAGATCGCGCTGACCGATGGTTCGACGGGCTGGGTCTTCAGCCAGATCATCCCCACTGCCGGGGATACCACCCGCATCGCCAAAGTGATGGATATTCCCGGCCCTCCTTCTACGCCCACACCCTCCCTGCCCCCCACCGCCACGCCTGCGCCCACACCGGCAGTCGATTATGTGGTGCAATCCATTCGCTTGTGGGGCCCGGTTGAAAACGGAGGCTATTTTGATGGCCCCTCGCTCCACTGCGGCGAGAAACGCCAATTGCGCGGCATCGTGCTCGACGCCGCCGGCCAGCCCCTCAATGGCGTCACCCTCTTGGGCATCTACAGCCATGAGGAGCTGGTGACCGGCAGCAAGGGCACCGGCATGGCCGAATGGATCCTGGGCGACGGCGATGGACTGCGCGTGCTGCGTGATGTCGATGGTAGCTCCGTGGTCAGCGAAAGTGCCAAAGGCATGGTCACAGATCCGGCCCGCATTTCCGACGCACAGTTCATTGCTGCTGGCTTCTGCGCAGATGCCGCGGGTTGTCAGGCCCTGCGTGATACCAACGCCTGCCACGGGCACTATTCCTGGGACGTCACATTCCAGCGCACACACTGATCCCTAAACTTCCTCCCGCCCCAAACAAAACCGCCGCCATGAAATTATGGCGGCGGTTTTTAGCGTCAGCCGCATCCGTGATGCGGCGATTTTACCGCCGGACGCACGAAAAAAATCCCAACCATCTATGGACTTACGCCTCGCTGTACTAGCGAATATCAGCCAAATCCTGCAGCAGGTGCCAATTGGCCAGGCGATCATCCTTTGCCGCCAAAAGCGTGGTGCTGGGATTGCCATCCTTATCGAAGTTCTTGGCAAAACGCCCTTCGCCACGGGCGAAGTCGACGAACGTGAAGGGTTCTTTGGTCTTGGGGTTGATGTACCAATCCCCCTTGACATTGGGATTGCCTTTAAGGCTCAGCCGCTGGCGGAGGGTGTCGCCTTTGCGGGGGTCGTATACCAGGAGAGGAAAGGCGCGGCTGTCGACGGCAGCCCGGGCGCGCTGCTGGGATTCGAAATCCGCCACCCCGTGTTCGGGCTGGCAGGTGGTGTACACGCTGAGCACTGCCGGGCCAGGGAATTCGTTGGCTTCCATCACCGCCCGATAGAAATGGTTCATGTGGGCGGGGGTGGTTTGGGCTACGTAGACATTGGGGTGCATCATGGCTATTTGGGCCAGCTCTTTGCGGCGCTCTTGTTTGCCCATGACCTCTTTGCCAAAGGGGCTCATTTTAGCGCCTTGCGCCGAAAAACTGGCCGTGGAAGCCTGGCCGCCGGTGTTCGAATACACCTGCGTGTCCAGTACCAGCACCTTGATGTCCATGCCGCTGGCCAACATGCGGCTGAGGGGGCCAAAACCGATGTCGATCATGGCACCATCGCCGCCCAACACCCACAGACGCTTGTCCTGCCATCCCAACTGATCCCAGCGCGCCCGTACGCCCATGGCGTCGGTGGCCGCGTTTTCGAACAACGAGTTGGTCCAGGATACTTTCCAGGGATTGTAGGGATAGGTGCTGCCGTACACGGTGGAGCAGCCGGTGGCGTTGACGATGCCGATGTTCTCGCTGCCCACCTGGAAGGCGGTGGCGGCTATCCACATGCGCAGGGCCGTGGCCTCGCCGCACCCGGCGCATGAGCCCGCACCGCCCACATAGGCCAGGCTTTCATCTTTGAGCATGATGTCGACCAGTACCCGGTCGTTGATGAAGCGCTCGGGTGTGGGGGGCAGGCTACGGAAGAAGTCGAAAGCGTCCTTGTAACGCGGCACAGTCTCTTCTTCTTTTTCGATCATTTTCAGGGCGTTATAGCCCAAATCAGAACACACCTGCACGCATTCGGCACAGCCTTTGCATTTGCTGGGGTCGATGAAGATGCCGAATTGGCCGCCGCTGCCGGGTTCCTTCTTCTCGGGCACCTTGTAGAATTTATTGGTTTGGGCCCATTGCTGGCCCAGCCACTCGGCCTGATCGGCGGCATAAGCCTCCAACGTCGATGCCAGCACCTGCGGCTCGACTACCTTGGCCAGAATAGCTGTGTCGGGGCATTCGGTGACACAGCTCATGCAGCCCACGCATTGGTTGTGATCGAAGGCGGGGATTTCGGGGGCGATGTAGGAAAAATCGCGAAAGGCGCCTGTGGCGGGCGGGATAAGGGAGCGGGCTACGCCGAGGTCGGCGGGGAGAATGCTGGGGTTGGCGTCGTTGTAGGCGCCGATGATGCGTTCGTTGAAGTCGGCGATGTAGTCATCCAGATCGAACGCCGGCAATTCGGGGATTGGAGCGGCGGCGGCTCCAGCGCTGGCCGGCGTTGGGCTTTGTTCTTCTATGAAGATAATGGGGCTCTTGGCTGCCATAAGAGTTTCTATGCCTCCATGGGGGCGAGGAAAAGGGGTGGGGTTAGTTGGAGGGGGAGAGTCGTGCCAGATCGGTCAATGATAAAATGCCCACGGGTTTTTTATGTCCGTTGTCGGCCTGAACCACGATCAAGCGATGGATGTTGTGGTCGATGAGGCGGACGACGGCCTGTTCTAAAAGTTCATCGGGGGTGGCGGTGAGGACGTCTCGCACCATAATCGTTGCGGATTGTACGTCGGGCAGGGTGTCGAATTGGTGCTGTTGGGCTTTCAGTCGTACCAAATCCGTTTGGCTTACCAGTCCTTGCAGATAGCCATCATCATCGATGACGACAATGGCGCTGATATTGCGCTCGTTCATGGCAGCAGCCACGGTGCTGAGGGGGGTGGTGGGTCGGCAGGCAACGACACCCTGGTGCATGACATCACCCACGCGTCGGCCTTTCTCTGCCGCCACATCGCCATCGTCGCCGCAGATGATGTCGGTGGGCACTTCCATCACCTCGGCAAAGCCGCGGCGCACTGCCGTGAGATTGTCTTGGACGACTTGCTCGCCGCGTTTGCCAAAGTATTTGCGCAGGCTCTTCTCGACACCGGCCATGAGCTCGTCATCACCGATCTGCCGGGCCTGCAGGAAGGGCGTGGCCTTGAGAAAAACACCCAACAACACGATGCCTTGCATACGCACCTGCAAGTCGGGCTGCGAAGCCACTGCACGGGCAATGGCAGCGGCATCAAGATAGAGGATGCGGATGTTGCGACGCCGGATCAGGCGGCGGGCATAGGCAGGAATGCTTTCCCATACCTCTTGGGCATCCTGGTGTCGCGTTTGCATAAAGAGGGTGCCTCCCTCACGTAATCCGGCCAGGGGATTACCCAGATTGAAGGCGTTGACATCGTTGAGAGGCACGAAGTCGACGAATTTGAGTTCGGCGTGGGTGCGGATGGGTTCTTCGGCAGCCGTGAGATAGTAGGTGGTGGGCAGGCCTTTTTTCTCGGAGCCATATTTGGGATAGGCCTGCACATATAAATCAAAGAGGTCGCCGACGATGGTGGCGATGACCTTGTTGGTCGTGACGGAACCAAAGCCGCCCACCGAATGCCCGCGCATCGAAAAGGCATTGGCCGGACGCACATCGGGATCGGTGCTGCGAGCCAGGGCCAGCGGGTGCTGAATCCCCAGCACAAAGAAGCGCTGCCCCTGGCCGATCATATTCTGCACCGCGGCCACAAAGTCGCCGGGGCGCACATCACGGCTGCCCAATCCGGCGGAACCACTGTAAATGGTGGGAATGCGATGGATGCGAGGATAGCCCGGGGATGCGATGAGGGCATCGGCAAAGGCCGCCTTGATTTCGCCGGTGAGGGGGTTACTTTGGGCCATGGGCGTATCCATGCGCTCGAGCACCACAAAGGCGCGGGTCTGCGCCAGGGCGGCGACCAGCTCGGGGCCGGGGAAAGGCCGGTAGCTGGTGACATGCACCACGCCCACCTTGATATCCATTTGGCGGCGCATGTATTCGGCGGTGACGGTGGCGGTTTCGGCCATGGTGCCCATGCACACGATGGCGTATTCGGCATCTTCCATGCCAAAGGATTCGATGAGACCGTATTGGCGACCGCTAAGCCGGGCATATTCGCTAAAGGCGGCGTTGAGAATGGGTTTGATACGATCATAAAACGTGCGTTGGGCGATCTTGCCCTTCATGTAGCTATCCTGGTTCTGCACCACGCCCGACATCACCGGCCTGCCGGGGTCCATCAAGTTGCGCAGTTTTTGCGCCGGGTTCCCGACGAATTGCTGCATGAGCTGGGGTTCGGGCAGGCGCACGTTTTCGATGGTGTGGGTGGTGAGGAAGCCGTCCTGGGCGTTGAAAAAGGGGGTTTCGCTGTCTTCGGCCGCCCGGCGGGCAATCAGGGCCAGATCGGCTGCGCCCTGGGCGTTGTGGGCAAAAAGCATGCCCCAACCGGTGTCTGCCACGCCCATGAGATCGTCATGGCCGGCATGGACGTTGAGGCTGTGACTGGTGAGGGCGCGGGCGCCAATGTGGAACACTGCCGGCAATCGTTTGCCGGCAATCACATACAGAACTTCTTTCATCAGGATCAGCCCTTGTCCAGAGGTAAAATTGGTCACTCGCCCCCCGGCAAGAGCAAAGCCTTCGGCGGCAGAGGCCGACGAGTGTTCGCTTTCAGGTTCGAGGAAGACAAGGGACTCGCCCCATAGGTTTTTTTGGCCGTTCGCCACTGCCTGGGCATAATTGGCGCCCATGACAGTGGACGATGTGATGGGATAAGCACAGGCTCCCTGAGTGATGCTGGTTTCCACCCAGCTCACGGCCCCACTCCCGTCGGTGGTGGTGGGGATGCCGGGGAATGGAGGATGTTGGGAGGAGGATGAAGTTGGTGTCATAAAAAAAGCTCCTGGCTAAGTGTTTGTCTAGAACCACCCTCCAGGTGGTGATCATCGATATTTCGATGCTGGCAGCACTTCTGACCACCTCCCGGAGCTCAAAAACGGAAACTCATTATTGCCCGATTCCTAAGAATAGGGCATGAGACGTAGTGCGTGGTGATGTATGTCATCGTGTCACCACATCTCATTTTTGAGCACCGTAGTTGACCCCATAGCTAACCATATTTATGGCGTTTTGTCAGTGATCATGATCACGGGTGGATGTGTCCGTCGTCAATTGGCGCTTCTGCAAAAAAACTTGGCTCTTTTGGAACTCAGGGGGGCTCGATTCAGACCTCCGGGAGGTGGCCAGGACATTTTTGCTCAAACAGAGTGTTTTTGGCCACCTCCCGGAGGTCACGATAAGACCCCCTGAGATGCGGTTGAACCAAATCTGACCGCGTTATTGATCCGCGTATCGGCGCTGGTGCGCGTTTACACGCTTGTCGGTTAGCGGCGCAGCTCCGCTGGTGTGCGGCGGCGCTAATCATGTATCGGTTCCGCTGGCGCCGACCGCCCGGCGGTGACTACAAAACGGCGCCGGGTGAACCCGGCTTCAGATGCCGCCACGCTCGTCAAGCCCCCTTGAGGGGGCGCCGTTGTGTAGCCGGGCGGCTTCAGTCCCCGGCGGAGGGGCGGCACGACGAGTGTGCCGGATCGCGCATACGGCTCATGAGCAGCGGTGAGCCAGGACGCGTTTACCGGTGGGGAGGTGTGGTCGCCGTAGGGCGACCGGCGGCCGCAGGCCCCATAGCCCCGATTTCAATCGGCGGGGTCAGGTGCGACGACGGGCGCGGCACCCACCGCGGCACGCACGGCGTACTCGCCGCGCACTCTTGTCGGTCTCAGGTGCAGCCTCGCTAGCCTCGAATTCTATGCGGCGCAGCCAAAGCAATAACTTATGCAAAAACTTGACGCACTCCCGCAGGCGCCAAATGCTTTGACAGCGTTCCCCACATCCTGCTAAGATGAAGGGTATCATCTCTTTACTTGCTCTACGAGGAGCTGCTCCTATGGCCTGGATTTCTGAACCCGAAGCATGGATCGCCCTGATCACACTCACTGCCCTGGAAATTATCCTGGGCATCGATAACATTATTTTTATTTCAATCTTGTCCAGCAAATTACCGCTACACGAACAGTCCCGCGGGCGGCATGTTGGCTTGTTGATGGCGATGGGGACGCGCATCCTGCTATTGATATCGCTGGCCTGGGTGATACAGCTCACCCAACCTCTTTTTTCGCTGTTTGGCAAGCATTTCGCCGGACGAGACCTGATTCTGATCGGCGGCGGACTGTTCCTGCTGGCCAAAAGCACCTTCGAGATCCACGAAAAGCTGGAAGGCGAAGAAGGACATGCTGTGGTGAAAGCCCCGGCTTCGTTTGCCGGCGTGATCATTCAAATTGGCTTGCTCGACATCGTCTTTTCGCTGGATTCGGTGATCACGGCCGTGGGGATGGTGGACCATGTCGTGATCATGATCGCGGCTGTTATCATCGCCGTAGGTGTAATGATGATCGCAGTGGACGCCATCAGTAACTTTGTGGAACAGCATCCCACCATCAAAGTGCTGGCCCTCAGTTTTTTGCTGTTGATCGGGGTGTCTTTGCTAGCGGAGGGCTTTTCCTTCCATATCCCCAAGGGCTATATCTACTTTGCGATGGCCTTCTCGGTTTTTGTAGAATACTTGAACATTCGCCTACGCACCGTGGCGCCGGAACCGATTAAGTTGCGCTCCGGTTATACCGAAACCGGCTCCCCCGCAGCCTCCGAGCCTGTGCTTTGAGCCGTGCATCCCTCACGGATTTTGCATCCGTCTGGCGCCCCGACCCATTCCCCGTGATGCCAATTTGTGCATGATCGTCTAGGTACCTATGTTTCTTCTCCCTGTCCCCGATTGGCTGAGTTTACTGGAATTAGGCAATCTGATTTTATCATCTGCCATTCTCGTCCTCAGCTTTTCCCTTTTTGTTTATATCGTCACCTACAATCATCATAGCCGGGTGGGGCGCTCCTTTGCGCTCTTGCTTTTAGGCGTGCTCATCGTTTATTCCGGCGATATCGTCATCCCCCGGGTGGAATGGCAGGAGAACTGGCTACGTTTCCAGTGGTTAGGGATCGCTTTGGTGCCAGCGGCCTACCTGCATTTTTCGCGGGCGGTGTTTTTGGCCACCCGGCTGCAATCAGATCGATGGCGCTGGGTGTGGATCATCCGTGCCGCCTATCTTATCAGCGTATTTTTCGCCTTGCTGGCCACGCTATCCGATGTTCTCGTGCAGGCGCCTGCCGGTGCCGAACCGGTCACTTACCTGCAACCCGGCAGTCTCTTCCCTATTTTTACCCTGTATTTTGTGGTGGCCACGTTGTGGGGTGGCCGCAATCTGCTGTCGGCGCGCTCTTATGCCCGCACCATGGCCTCACGGCGGCGCCTGAATTATCTTTTGTGGAGTTTTGCTGCCCCGGGTTTAGGCGTTTTTCCTTATCTCATTCTGGCCTCGCGCGCCGGCAATACTTCACCGGCCCTGGTGCTGACTCTGGCCAGTGTGGCCAACGTGGCCGTAGGGATTATGATCGTGGTTATGGCGTACAGCGTTGCCTATTATGGCGTGCTTTCGCCTGATCGCGTCGTGAAACGGCAAATGGTCTATTTCCTGCTGCGGGGCACGTTGGTGGCCGTGATCGTGGTGGGACTCATCCTCAGTGTGCCCAAGGTCGAAGTCATTTTGGGCCTGCCCAGTGACACCGCACTCACCTTTCTTGTGGTTGCCACCATTGTTTTGTCTCAGGTGCTGCTTAATGTTTTGCAGCCGTGGATCGACCGTCTGCTGTATCGCCACGAAAGTGATGAAGTGCAGTGGCTGCGCACCCTTGATACGCGCCTGATGACCAGCGGCGACCTGAGTCAGTTCCTGGAAAACGTGCTGATCAGCATCAGTGATGTCCTGCAGGTAACAGAGAGCTTTGTGGCGTTGCCGGGTGAAAACGATGTGCGTCTGGAGGCCGTGTTGGGAAGCGAATCGAGTGCGCGCTACGCCCTGTCTTTGCCCGAAGTGCAAACTCTGCTCACAACCGAGCAGCCTGATAACGACTTCCATCAGGTGAATGGCTACATCCTCCGCATCCTTATCAACCGTCATAGCGAACAGACCATGGGCATTGTGGCCTTCCGTATGCCACTCTTCAGCCTTGACAAACTAAACACCGAGACCTGGTCCGTGATCCGGCATCTCTTGCGGCGGGCCGAGATCGCCGTAGAGGATCGGCGCCTGCAACTGGACGTCTTTGCCGCACTGCGACCCATTCTGCCCGATATCGAGATCATGCAGGCGCTGCGCGGCACCGTGCCGTATGTGATCTCCGTCAACGAACCCGGTTCTCACGCCTTACTCGAATCTCCGGAATTTACAGAATGGGTGCGAGAAGCGCTCAATCATATCTGGGGAGGCCCCAAATTCAGCAACAGTCCTTTGCTGGGACTCACCGTGGTCAGAAAAGCCTTGGTCGATTACGGCAATTCTCCCACGCGGGCATTGCGGGCTGTGCTCGAGAAGGCCATTGAGCGACAGCGTCCGCCCGGCGACAGGCAGATGACAACCGCACAGTGGATGCTGTACAATATCCTCGACCTCAAATTTCTGCAGGGAAAACGCGTGCGCGAAGTAGCCAATCGCCTGGCCATGAGTGAATCGGATCTTTATCGCAAGCAGCGCATCGCCATTTCCGAGCTCGCCCGTGCTCTGGCAGAAATGGAGGCCCACTCCGCCGTAGAGGCGCCGGACGAAATGGAGCCTCTGTCTGAGTGACCCCGACCGTAGGTCCCCTTCTTCATTCTTCTCCCCACTTATGGCTTCATCTCATCCCGAACATAAGCAACGCGAATTGTTGGGACTGGTAATATTCGCCATCGGCGCCCTGGCCCTGACCGATAGCCTGCAGTCTCACAGCGGACCGGGTGTGCTGCGCTTCCTGGCCGGACAGGGGGCCATTCCTGTGGCGCTATCCGTGATGGCAGTGGGGTTGGTTCTGGTCTTACATCGCCTGGGAACCCGGTTGTTGGGAGCGCGTTGGTATCCCGAGGCCATCCTGGGTTTGCAATTGTTGCTTAGTGCTATGTTGGGGGGCTTGCATCTGCGCCTGGGACCAGAATCGTATGGCTATATCAGGCTGGGAAAAGGGGGGGGATTAGTGGGATGGGCGTTGGCAGAGCTATTGCTGGAGACGGTGGGGGATCTGTCGGCCTGGCTGATCCTCCTCCTTGTCGCCGGGGCGGGCATGGCATTGCTGATCATTTACACGCCGCTGCGTCTGCTCGATCTCGCCCTGCTTCTCCCCTACAAAATCGTCTTCCCCGGTCGTGCAGCAACTCCGCCCCCATCACCTCGCCAGCGTCCGGCTGTGCCCCCGGCACCTACCCCCCGGCCTACCCCCAAGCCCAGCCCCTCGGCCCGGCGCCATCCCCGACGACCGCGACGCCCCGCCCCCGAACCGGAAACTGTCTCGCGGCCGCCACGGCGACGGCGTTCCCAGCGCCTGCCGCCGCTGGGTCTGCTCGACACCACCGATCAGATCGGCTCCGACAAAGCCCAAGCGCAGATTCAGGCTCGTATCATCGAAGACACACTGGCCAGTTTTGGCATTCCCGCCGAAGTCGTCGACATCAATGTCGGCCCCGCGATTACCCAGTTTGGCGTTCAACCGGGCACGATCGAACGCGGGGATCAACTCCGCCGTGTGCGGGTGAGCAAAATCGTCAGCCTGGCCGACGATCTGGCCCTGGCCTTGTCCGCCAGTCCCATCCGCATCGAGGCCCCGGTTCCCGGGCGCCCTTATCTGGGCATCGAAATTCCCAATGCCAATATCTCATTGGTGGGCCTGCGCGGGGTGCTGACGTCGAAGACGTTTCGCAACATCGACAGCCCCCTGGCCATCCCCATAGGGCGGGATGTGAGTGGGGACCCGGTGGCCCTTGACCTGCACAAACTGCCACACTTGCTGATTGCCGGCGCCACGGGTTCCGGCAAATCTGTGACAATCAATGCCATTATCTGTGCCTTGCTGCTCAACAACACATCTGACACCTTCCGTCTGATCCTTGTGGACCCCAAGCGCGTGGAACTCCCCGGCTATAACGGGATTCCGCATCTGGTGGCGCCGGTTGTTATCGATATCGAACATGCCGACGGCGCCCTCAGTTGGCTGCTGATCGAGATGGATGAACGCTATCGCACATTCAGCCAGGCCGGGGTACGCAATATCGAAAGCTACAATGAAAAGGTCAAGGTCAGTGAAAAACTCCCCTACTTCGTTATGATCATTGACGAATTGGCCGACCTGATGATGCGTTCGCCCGAAAGCATCGAGGCCAAGCTAGTGCGTCTGGCGCAAATGGCCCGTGCCACCGGCATTCATCTCATCATCGCCACGCAGCGGCCCTCGGTTGACGTGGTAACCGGTCTCATCAAGGCCAACTTCCCCGCCCGGCTGGCTTTTGCCGTTACCAGCCAGATCGACTCACGTGTGATCATCGATGAACCCGGGGCCGAAAAACTCCTGGGCCGCGGGGACGGCCTGCTGATGACGGCCGATAGCGCCAAGCTGCGCCGTATTCAAGGCTGCTTTGTGAGCGACAACGAAATCGAGGCCCTGGTGAAATGGTGGCGAGAAAACGCCCCCGCCACCGAACAAGACCCCACCCAGCCGGCGTATCCCTGGACGCAGCTCATGATCGAGGAAGCCAGCGCCGACGACATGCTGCTGAAAGCAGCGGAAACCATCCGCGGGCGCCAGTCCATCAGCGCCTCGGCCCTGCAACGCCTCATGCACATTGGTTACACCCGTGCCGCCAGACTCATGGAGCAGTTGGAAGATGAGGGCTACATCGGGCCGGAACTGGATGGGCGCTCGGGTCACGAAGTGTGGGTGGACGATGAGATAGATTGGGAATAATCGTGACGCGTGAAGCATTCGCCCATTCTTACAAATCTTACAAAAAATTCACTTGCAGGCCGGGCCGCTGTTCATGGCATATTCATATTGATGTGTTACGCTACAACTGTTAGCGGGAGCAGTCCTGCAACAGAGGTGGCCAAATTCACCAGGGGAGACTGTTCAGCCTGCTCCCGCTTTTTCACTTACTTCCACAACCGCTGCCCCCCGCAACGGTCCTTCTAATTGCCAATCGACCCTTCGCCCCTCCCCAGAGAAGCCTACACCATGAGCAAGCCATATCCCCGAGTAGCCCTCCTCCTTTTTGTCTTCGGCCTGATCCTGATGCTCTTCGCCACAACGGCCATCTCCGCGCCGCCGGCACCAACCCCGCCAGTCATTCAGCCCGCGTCTGGCGCCCGCACCAGCCCCAGCTCGGCCACCGGCTTCTATCTGAACAACGGCCGCTGGTCCTTCATCAACCCCGTCGACACCAGCGCCACGGGGTCTTTTCTGTTCTGGAGCTGGGAAAAACTGAATCCACAACCGGGCGTCTATCGCTGGGACTGGCTCGATAAGTACATCACCGATGCAGTGGCGGCAGGCTACCAGACCATCGGCTTCACCGTCATGCCCTACACGGGTCGCTCGGTGGGCTGCCCCCTGCAAGGCATCGATGTCATACCCTCTTTTGTGCGCGTGGGGCCCGATGGCATCGACGGCACCGCCGATGACACCATCATCCAGTCTCCCTATCCCGACGAGCGCAACTATAGCGGCTGCACCAATTTCGGCGGGCCGTGGTATCTACCCGACTACGCCGATCCCTACTTCCAAAGCCAGTATGCCACATTTATCAACGCCCTTGCCGGCCATCTACGTAACCATCCCCAAAAAGACGCTATCGGCTGGATAGCCATTGGCGTGGGCAAAGATGGCGAAAATCGCGCCGCCGACAACAAAGACCCCGGCTACGCCGCCAAAGATGAAGAATTCCTGGCCAACAGCGGCAACCTCAGTGTGGCGCAATGGGAAAGCTATATGCGCACTGTCATCGACACCTACGCCTCTGCTTTTTCAGATGGTCAGGGGGGATACATCTTCGATCTTCTCACCCAAAACGGCACCTTTTACGTGCCGGCCAGCACCACCAGCGCCCGCGACATCGCCGACTATGCCGCGGCCAAAGGCATCGGCCTGTCGGTCAACAACATCACCTCCGACTTCACCGACAACGAAAACTGCTACGGCCCCAACCATGCCTGCACCGGCAAATACGATCAACTGCGCCTGCATAGCGATCAGGTGCCCATCATGTTGGAAAGCTACGACTACATGATGTCCACCGAAAACGAATTCTACTGGTCCATGGCCCGCGCCATCGACATCCACGCCGACTACATCCGTCTCTCACGTTTTTGGAACTCACCCCAACACGATACTGACACCCCCGCCACCCGCCAGATCGCAGCCTGGACCACCCGCTACCTGGGCACTGGACTACAGCCCGGGGAAACGCTCCCGCCCAGCATCTGGTCGCGTATGCGTGAACACCGCAACCCCACCTATCTCAGCTACTACGTCATCGAACACAACGACTATCACCGCTGGCCCACCAACGGCAATTACGAATTCTATCTCTACCAACGGCACGAAGTCCCCGGCGGCGTCACCATCCCCATCACCGATGACGAACGTTTTATCAGCAATGGCGGCATCATGGGCTGGGACGGCTCCCATTCCACGGTACTCGATCAGCCCTGGCACTATAATCCTCAGCCCTACGACGCCACACTCAACAGCAGCGGTCTCTATCACATCAATCCTGTCACCGAATATCCCGTGCAAATCGAGGTCGACCCCGGCTGGGTGGCGCGGCGCAGCGATCAGGCCACGGCCAATTATGGCTTCTTCTTCGATGCCGACGATCGTTACCTGTCGCCGCCCGCCAATCCCGGCGATGCCCACACCGTGCGCATCACCGTCACCTATCTCGATCACGGCAACGATCAGTGGCGACTCATGGTTGACAGCACCGGCGGCGTGCAGGCCGCCACGTTGTACGCCATTCAGGATTGGGATCTGAGCACCGGGCTCGCCATGGCTGGCGGATTGCCCACCAGCGGCATCCTCCCCGACCCCAAGCCCACAACTGTCAACAAAAGCAACAGCAATCGCTGGAAAGTCGCTACCTTCCTCATCACCGACGGCTACTTTGGCAACCGTCTGGCTGGCGGCAGCGATTTCTATATCGACAGCCGTAGCAGCAACGGCAGCAACGACGGCGATGAATACATCCATCATGTCGATGTACAGCGTCTGAACACCGTCCCCCAAGTGACGCCCACTGCCACAGCCACCGGCCAGGCGCCCACCGCGACTCCCACCTCCACGCCTCCCGCAGCCACAGCCACGCCCACACTAACACCCACGCCTGCCGTTAGCACCGGCAGCGTTTCCGGGCATATTT
>JAADGC010000211.1 GCA_013152585.1 Chloroflexota bacterium | reverse complement strand
CTTCGCCGACTCTCCCTGTGGCGAAGATCGGACGACGATGGCCCATTCGCGGCGCAAAGCGTCCAAAGAGCCCGAGCCTGCCCTCGAGTGCAGTGAAGGGTACCCTCGGCCAGCGTCAGCCCCAAAAAGGAATGTTATTCCTGGACGCTACCTTAATCTGCAAAGCCCACAACCAGCCACTTTGCTTCGCAGGGCGTCCCTGCCCCCAACCAAATCTGCCGTGTGCCCGGCAAAAAGACGGCGCCCAGGATCGTCGCCCCCGAGGTGGTTTCGTCAGGATGCTTGCAAAGGCAGCGCCGGCCCTGCTCATGCGTCGATAGCAAAGCCCGCGCCCAGTTGGCATCGACCGATTTCGCGGCTGCCAGTTGCTCGGCAACAAAGGCATAACGCGCCTCCGAGTTGCCTTGCTGCCCTGGGGGTTCGGTATCCAGGCACTTGTCACGCAGCCTTTCGCCCAAAAAATGATTTGTGCGCACAACCCAACCGCCGACCTGCATCCGCACATCGGGCTGACGATAGGCGCTTTCGCACATGGCCAGATGGCCGTGCTGATCGGCCAGCAACAGCGTCCCCGCCCCCATGTGTTTCACGCTCCGGAGGTAGTCGCAGGCAGCGGCAGTGGAATCACAGCGCTCCAGAATCTCTTGCATGAGGGCGTAGCGCGGGAGGCCGGGGCCAATGTCGAGCGAGACGACATGCGTATCGGCGATAGCCAGGCCGCATTCGTTCATGCCGGAACTGAACACCCCCGTGCTGCCCACGCTGCCCAGGTGTAGATGGCGGTAGCCGAGTGCGGGCGTGCTGTAGATCAAAGCTTGCAGGTTGATGTGATCCAGTCTGTAATCGCGGTTTTTGGCCAGCAGGGGGGCAGGCTCTGTCGCCAGCGGTGCGGCCACGGCAAAACAGGTGCATCCCTCCTGCACAGATGTGCTGCGGCTCTGTTGAGCGGCGATATGCTGGTAATCGAGCAGATAGGAACTGAGGCTGTAACGCTGCAACAACTCCCATTCGATCTCCAGGCCTTCGCCGATCCCGCGTAACATGTCCCAGGTGCAGCGGCCATGCTCCTCCATGAAAACGCCGGCCTCCTCAAGGACGGGGCGGTAGTCGTATGCCAATTGGTCGAGTTCGGTCAGGCGCTCGTTCATAGCATGGAGAATGGCGGCGCGATACGCTCGGACTTGGGCGGCGTGTTGGCGTCCCATTTCGGTGTGCGAGCCCATTGTCTGCAAAAAAAGCATTTTCAGTACGTTCCTCTTTTATGCAATAATCCCCGCGTTCTGGTGGATCCAACAGGCAGCCATCTGTTGCCCCATCTGGAATTGGGGCGGTTTTTCATTTTCGCAGATGGTGCCTATCTTGGCGAAACAACGGGGATGGAAGGGACAGCCGGAGGGTGGATTGAGAGGACTGGGCACGTCGCCGCTAAGGACAATGTGCTTATGGCGTTTCTTCTTATCCACCGCCGGCACCGCGGCCAACAGGGCCTGGGTGTAGGGATGCAAGGGGTTGAAGAAGATGTCATCGGTAGGGCCTTCCTCAACCACATGGCCCAGATACATCACCACCACGCGGTCGCTGATATGGTAAATAACGCTGAGGTCGTGAGCAATGAAGAGATAGGTCAGGTTAAATTCTTCCTGTAATTCCTCCAACAGGTTGATCACCTGGGCCTGAATCGATACATCCAGGGCCGAAACAGGTTCATCGCAGACAATGAATTGGGGCCGCAGAGCCAGGGCGCGGGCTATGCCGATGCGTTGGCGTTGTCCGCCGCTGAACTGGTGAGGATAGGCGTCTATACGGTTCTCTGGTATGCCCACCCGCTGCAGAAGTTGTGCGGCCTCCTCCTCGATCGCTTTGAAGCCCTTAAGGCCCCGGTTTCGTAACGGCACAGACACGATCTGGCGCACTGTCTTGCGGGGATTCAAGGAAGAATAGGGGTTCTGAAAAATGATTTGCGTGGTGCGGTAGAAGGTCGCGTAATCAAAAAGACGATCGCGGGGAACACTCGGCGCATCATCAAAGATCACCGTTTCCTGGCTTGCGGCCTTAGCGTTGATGGGATGCCCCTGGAACAGCACCTGGCCGGCCGTTGGTTCGTAGAGGCGCGTCAACACCCTTCCGAACGTGGTCTTGCCACATCCCGACTCCCCCACCAGTCCCACAGTTTCACCGGCATAGATCTTAAGATCCACCCCGTCAACTGCTTTCACCCA
Source organism: Chloroflexota bacterium (assembly GCA_013152585.1). Taxonomy (GTDB): domain Bacteria; phylum Chloroflexota; class Anaerolineae; order J102; family J102; genus JAADGC01. The sequence continues at coordinate 13,222 of JAADGC010000211.1, read as the reverse complement.
CTGATCTTTGCGCTGGGTCAGAAGTTTGACCAACCAGCTCTGGCGGATGGGGAAGTACATCTTGGCGCCTCGCGCTTCAACTAAAGGTATCTCTGACAAGTGATCCTCCTCAAAGGTGGAGATAAGTGGTAAAAATGATCAGTATGAACGCTAAAAGAGCAAACAGCGAACCAAGCGACCATCCGACAATGTTTTTAGGGGAATGGATTCGGTCTGCGAACATGCGGGCATCACGCGGTCGCAGCGAGGGGCAAAGGGGCAACCCGTCTGCAAGCTACTGAGATCGGGGGCGAGGCCTGGGATGGGATCAATTTTTTGCCGTCGTGAGCCGATTTTAGGTAAGCAGCGCAGCAGGCCATGGGTATAAGGATGCAGTGGATTTTCGATGATCTGGGCGATGCTGCCCTTTTCCATCAATTGCCCGGCGTACAGGACGATCACATTATGACAAAACTCTGCAACCACGGCCAAGTCGTGGGTTACAAGGATGATGGTTGTGCCCCGCTCGCGGTTGATCTTGTCCAGCAAGGCCAATATCTGGGCCTGGATGGTGACATCGAGCGCCGTCGTGGGCTCGTCGGCCAGCAAAAGCTGGGGTTCGCAGGCCAGAGCAATGGCTGTCAGGGCCCGCTGTTGCATACCGCCACTGAATTGGTGAGGATAGCGGCGGGCGTTTTGCGCCGGGTCAGGAATTCCAACCTCGGCCATGGCCTGCATCACGCGCTCGTTTTCTCTCTTTTTGCGCTTGCGGTCGAACAGGTGGGAGACGATGCCGGGGCTGCGAGGGACGATGTTGTGAATGCGCAGCGACTCCCGGATTTGTTCACCCACGACAAAGGCGGGGTTGAGCGTAGTCATGGGGTCCTGGAAGATCATAGCGATATCCTTGCCCCGGATTTTCCGCATCTCCCTGCCGGTTTTGGCCAGCAGGCTCTGACCCTGGAAGCGAATATCTCCGGCAACAGTCTGGCCCGGATAGGGTACCAGCCTCAGGATAGAGCGCAGGGTGACGCTTTTGCCTGATCCTGATTCTCCCACGATGCCCAGTTTTTCTCCTTCATACAATTGAAAACTGAGGTCATTGACGGCTCGCACCCGGCCATGCCGGAGGGGAAAGTCTGTGGTCAAGCCTTCCAACTCCAACAGAGGTGGAGAGGTGGTCGCGGTGGGTCGATCTGACATATGACAGTGTCTCCTCCTACTCGATCTTCAGGCGGGGGTCCAGGATATCGCGCAGGCCTTCGCCGAAAAGGTTGATGCTCAAAACTAAAACCAGAATAGCCAACCCCGGCAAAGTGGCAATCCACCAGGATGTGATCAGGTAGTCCCTGCCATCGGCGATCATGGAGCCCCAGGCCGGGGTAGGGGGCTGAATGCCCAGGCCTAAAAAGCTCAGACTGGCCTCGGCGATGATCAGCGATCCCATGCGCAACGTGCCCAACACCATGATGGAGTGTATAATATTGGGCATGATTTCGCTAAGGATAATGGTGGGGTTGGACTGCCCCACAACCTTGGCCGCTTCGATATATTCGGACGTTTTCTCGGCGATAACTGCGCCTCGAGCCAGGCGAAAGAATTCAACCCAGCTTTTGAGCGTCAGGGCCAACAGCAAATTCGTAAAGCCAGGTCCCAGAAAAGCCATCATGCCGATGGCAAAGATAAGAAAGGGGAAAGCTAGAAGGATGTCGGCAAAACGAGAGATAACAGCATCGAGCGTGCCCCGATAGTAGCCGGCTATTGCCCCCAGTCCTGTGCCGATGAGGGCGGAGATGCCCACGGCCAGGATGCCGACCGACAATGAGATTCTGGCTCCATAGATGATGCGTGACAACAGGTCCCGGCCCTGGACGTCTGTTCCCAGCAGGAACTCCGTGCTACCTCCTTTTTGCCAGACTGGAGGGAGCAATTGGTTGCGCAGTTTACCCCTGGTGGGATCGTGTGGGGCAATCTGGGGGGCAAAGATGGCCATCAGCACCACCAGCAACACGAGCAGCGCCCCCAGCAACGCCGAAGGATTCCCCCAAAGCTCACGTAGAAATTGCAGCGTGTTGCGTTTCCAAAGCTGAAACAGATATTTAAGAGGATACAGACGCTGAGACAGCGTTATGACTTGAGCATCCATAGATTAATCCTTGACCATGTTAGTACAGTGTTTAAGGGGGTGATCATGGCATCAGTGCCTGGAAATGCTACATGGCTATCTTGGGATTAAGATAAGTGTAGAGCACATCGACGATCAGATTCACTATCACGAAAATGAAGGCGTAGACCATTACTGCGCCCTGCACCAGAGGAAAATCACGGGCGAAAATCGCCGGGCGAAAATCGCCTGTACGACCAAACGCCCCAGGCCCGGCCAGGCAAAAACAGTTTCGACGATCATATTTCCGCCCAACAGGACGCCTATTTGCAATCCCACCACGGTCACGGTGGGGATGAGGGCGTTGCGCAAGGCATGCTTGACGATGACCGTCCGCTGAGGCAACCCTTTGGCGCGCGCCAAAAACACATAATCCTGCCGCAACACCTCCAACATGCTTGAGCGCAAAATACGAGCAACCGTGGCCGCCACCGCCGCACCCAGGCTTATAGAAGGCAAAACCAAATGCTTGAGGCTACTGATCAACGCCGGCCAATTGGCAGTGAGAATGCTGTCCAAAACATACAGGCCCGTGATCGATTGCAACTTGATACTGTAATCTAAACGACCGGAAACAGGGAGCCAGCGCAGAAGCACCGCGAAGATGAGCATGAGGATAATGCCCAGCCAAAAGGGAGGCATCGAGATGCCCACGAAAGCCCCGGCCATGCTCAACCTGTCTATGGCAGAGTTTTGTTTGACAGCAGAGATAATGCCGATGGGCATGGCTACCGCCAGCCCGAAGAGCAGCGCCCCCAGGGCTAATTCGATGGTGGCTGGCAGCCGTTCGGCAATCAACTTGCTCACAGGAGCGTGTTTGACAAAGGAATTTCCCAGATCGCCGTGCACAGCGTCGGCCAGAAATATATAGAGTTGTACGTACAAAGGCTTGTCCAGATTAAATTCCTGGCGCAGGTTTTCAATTTCGCCTGCCGAAACAAAGCCTGCCTCCCCCATCATGATGTCTACTGGATCGCCTGGCGTCAGGCGCATAAAAAGAAAAACAATGATAGCTACGACAAACATAATGGGAATGACGGCCAACACCCGCTCCAGTATCTTGATCGTTCTCATATCTCGTGCTCCTTTTTGCCTACTCCCCAGCGAAGGGTTGAGAAGCCAGCGCACCTGTGCGCAGCCCGAATTGGCCAACAGCACTCCGGGACGGCTGGCTTCTCAATCCAGTTTGAACGCAAGCAAGTGACTGTCACGGTAAACGATGCTCGGCCATGACAGTCACCTGCAGAGGCACTTTCAGTCGGACAGCCAAACGTCGTGCATGTTCAAGCGTCCATCGGCGCTGACATTCCAGTTCCGCACATTGGTTGTACTGGCCTCGATGATGTCCGGCAGGAACAGGAAGACCGCAGGGACCTCGTTGTAGACAATCTGCTGCGCCTCATCGTAGATCTCGTGGCGCTTCTCCACATTGGGTTCCACTTCACCCGCCTCGATTAGTTCATCGACGCGAGCGTTGCTGTAGCCAGAGAAGTTGCCACGGCCATTGCCGGTTCCTTCAACCCTGGTGTGCCACTTGGCTTCAAAATGCCCCACCGGATCAAAGGCTGAGTCGCCCCAACTGCCAATATAGGCCATGCGCTCGCCCTCCAGCATCAAAGGCTTGAGCACGCTATAGTCCCCCCAAACACGCACAGACGCGTCCACGCCCAAATCCTGCAGTTGCCCGGCAACAGCTTCGGCAATAGCCTTGCTACTTGGTCGGACATCGATCACAAAGGAGAACTTCGTGCCATCTTTGTCCAGGAAGCCATCGCCGTCAGAGTCGGTCCAGCCGGCCTCGGCCAGTAATGCTAAGGCCTCATCCGCGTTGTAGCCATACGGCTTCAGCGAATTATCGGCGAAGTTGTTGTAGGGAGAGAGAGGGCCGGGGATAACGATGCCCAGGCCGCCCAATACTGTATCCAGGATGGTCTGGGCGTCTACGGCGTAGTTCATGGCCTGGCGCACGCGGATATCATCGAAGGGTGGCTTGTTGACATTCATTTCCATCCAGGTGGGTTGTGTGCTGGGACCGCTCACTACCTGGACATTGGGATCAGTGGCCAGGACAGGGATCATGTGGGAGGGCACTGCTTGAATGATATTCACTTCACCAGAGCGCAGGGCGGCCACCCGTGTCGAAGCCTCGGGCAGCACCTTGAAGACGATCCCATCCAAGAACGCCGGACCTACTGGTGGCAATTCGTCAGCTCCGCCGTAGTAATTATCAAAGCGTTCCAATACGATCTGATCGCCCAAAGAACCTTTGACAAACTTGAAGGGGCCGGCCCCCACCGGAGCCTGATTAAATCCTTCGTTGCCTACTTCTTCGAAGTAGTCTTTGGGGATGATCTGCTGATGTACAAACCTACGGGCCAGGGCGCAGACAGGTGGAAACGCACGGTGTAGTCATCGACAACCTCCACGCTCTCCAGCGGTGCAATCAGGCCCTTGCGCGAGGATGTGTGAGCCTCGGGATAAGCGATCCCGTTTTCGGAGATGATCCGATCAAAAGTAAACTTCACATCTTCGGCTGTCAGGTCTTCACCGTTGTGGAAGGTGACGCCTTGCTTGAGCACAAACTCCCAGGTGGTGTCATCGATCAGCTCCGCCGACTTCGCCAACTCCAGGACTACCCGACCATCCGTGGTGCGGGTCACCAGGCCATCGAACATGTTGCGGATGACCGTTTCTGTGGCGCGATCGCGATAGTCGGCCGGGTCTAGTGTCACGACCTCGTCAGCCAGACCAATCGCCAGGGTGCCACCTTTCTGCGGGCCGGTAACGGGCGTGGCTGTCACTTCTACAATTGTCTCGACTTCCTTTTCGACCACGACCGTCTCTTTGACCACGACTGTTTCCTTGACGGTCTGAGGTGCGGCGCAGGCGGTCAGAGCCGTGATCAACAGCAGTAAAGCACCGAATAAGACAAAACGATTGGTTCGCATGATTTCCTCCTTGGTAATGAATGTGTGAATAGTGAATGTGAAATGGACAGACGGCAGTGAAAAAACTCAGGGCGGACACCCCTTCATTGTCGTTCTTAACCTCCTTAGATGTGATGAGTGGATGCGAAAATACCGCTAAAAGCTAGACGCGTTGCAGTGCTTTTTCGGGCGACGGCATCTTTCATCTGCAACTGCCGTAACTCACGTTTCATCACGCGAAGCGCTCGCTCCGGTTCCAGGCGACCATACAGACCGCCCAGGATGCTGACAAGATAACTGGCATCCAGCAAGACTTCCCCTTGCGGACGCAGAATGTGGGATTCGTCATCGTTGTATTGCACCCCCTCGGCGATAAGCCGCAGGTCGTCTAGATAACCCGGGTCTTGATCGTGACACTTGTGATAAATCGTGCCGCCGATCAACAACACGGTCGTGGGTTGATTGAAGAAATTCACACCATATTGCAGGAAGTACGTATCGGTTTCCTGCACCGAGCCCGCATGTTTGGCCGTGGCCACAGACATGATCTCACGCGCCAGGAACGAACGGACGCTGTTCTCGACCGGCCCGATGGCGTTGGCGTGTGGATTGGCGCTGATCCAACTCAGATATCGGTCGAGATTCACCCGCAAGCGGGAGCCATCGCGCACCGTAAAGCGCCCCAACTGGTCGTCGCCAGGCTGGTAGGAGGGGAATTTGGCTGAGATGAATTGCGTGAGCCGGTAACCGAGGTTGCCGTTTTGAAACTGGGGCAGTTCTTTCAGGTTTTCAGCATTGTAGCTCAGGCCAAATTTGCCTTCGACCCGGCGGTAGGAAAGAGGTGTATTGGGGGTCTTGAGGATGGTGCGCTTGACCTTCTTGCGCGCATCATCTCCGGGATAGAGATAAAGCGGGTTGTCCAAAACCATCGAATAGAAATCGGTGGTAGCGCCACCGATATCCAAGGCCAGGATGTTGCCCAGACCGGGCTCGTTGCCGTAGCCGTGTGAGAGCAGTTGGATGCCGCGGAAACAAGCGCGGGGCGTGGGGATGAAAGGCGCATCCATATATTCTTCCACCACATCGAAGCCCTTGCCGCGAATGATGATTGTCTGAAATAGCTCGCGGATAGCCTCGTTGACTACTTCGATGCGGAAATCGTTGATCTCCGGCATCACGTTGGCGGTAATACGGTAATCTACATTATTTTCCTGGCAAATGCGCTCGATCTGTGCCCGTACGTCCCTGTTTCCGGCATAGATAAAGGGCACGCCGTAGTCGGTATAGGTGGCCAGGTGAGCCGCCTCGGCCAGCAGGCGGACATTGTGAAGCTGCGTGCCGCTATCTCCGCCATAGTCGACGCCTCCGGTGATCAGTACGATCTCGGGGCCATCCTCCAGGAAGATATTGCGAGCTTGCTCCGGCGTCAATTTGCCCTCGTATGTTCCCACCAACTTGGCGCCGGCTGTCAAAGCAGCCAATTCGGCGGCAAAACCACTCTCCGCCTTGCTCAGAGACACAGTCACCATCTTCAGGCCACCTTTGGCGCTGGAGCAGGGCAGCCGCACCTCGAGCTGATCCATGGCCCGGCGTAAGGGCGTCCAGTCATAGCTGAGGATGCCATCGTGGCGTTGCACACATTGCTCCAACACCCCCATGCCGTTGGCCAAACCGATACGAATATCATCTGGTGTGGTGGGCACATAGGTAAGATGGAAACTATCGTCGGTGGGGTCGAAGATGCCCACTTTGGTGTAGGTGCTGCCAAAATCTGCCACCAACACCTTGCCCTCGATATGATCGCTGATCCCTACCTCCTGGCGATAACGTTGCACCGCCTCTGCGGTGATGTCGTCATCTTCGGCGTCGGTGTGGATAAAGCTTTCGTCATCGGCGTGGCTGATACTCTTATCGAAATACCAGGGAAAACGAGCACGCACCAGGTCTACCCGCTCGATTTCGTTGCTGATGGCAATGCCGTCCCACTCATAACAACGACACATGCCATCGACCACATGGGTGCGGCAGGCCCCGACCAGCTCGTAGCGGCGGTCGATAACGGTGATATGCGGTCCCTGGAACAGCCCCACCTGCATGGCCAGATCGAGGGTATCGGGGCTGATCATGCCGCATTCGCCGCTGGGATAGTTGGCCTCATCGATGAGATCGAGCAGCATGGTCTCGAAGTGACGGTCGCTGTTATCTTCGCTGGCGGGATGAGCCCATTCCCAGAAGTTTTCTACCGTGATCTGACCTTCATACCCGCCCAACAGAGCCAGATGCAGCAAGTTGTACATGACCCCCTGCTTGAGCTCCAGCTTGCGTTCGATCATTTTTGTGTCCGCCCAGATATTAGGCACGCTGCCTTTGGCAAAATCAGTACACACCTGCTTGACAATCTCACACGATTCGATAATGTCGGCGGCGGAGGCCTCGTGGTGCGCCTCTGAATGCGTGACCACGTGCAAGATATGGGGATCCATGTAAAGCTGGTTATAAACACCAAAGGCCAGATGCCCTTTTGCTTCATTGAGATTGGGAGGAAAGCTGGGTAGCCCGCTGCGACATTGGCGGATGACATGGAAGTCGAAATGTTTCTCTAACGGTTCGATCAGTTCGCAGGCCCCCTTCATTTTTGCCAGATCATCCAGGGCGCTGATGGCCGGAGGCAACTCGAACATCTGCTGCATCACATAGTTTTTTACGCCCAGTTTGAGGGCAATGATGGCGACCAGCACATGGTCGGTTGTCTGCATGTCGTCGGAGGCATAGCGCAATCCCCACTGATGCGGGTCATTGATCTCCACCGGCTTGCCTACTTTTACCCAGTAGCGGATAGTGTCATAGTGTTCGTCGAAGCTATCACGAATGGAAATAGGCCCACGGCCATCGACCTCGTTGTAGAAAAAGATCGGCACCGCCGGAAAGGCCATATTCAGGTGTTTCTCCCACAGTTTGGCCAGCTCCACCAATTCGTCGGTGCCGGTGTAGATGCGAGTGAGAGGGTAGTTGCCCCGTTGGCTGGCTGCCTTCAGGCGCTTCAGATCTTCGATGGTGCGAATGGGGGCGCCACCCTGTCCGGCCAGATATTTGCTGGGGTCTTCCTCTCCCCGGATAAACTTCGCCAGCAATTCCTGCGCAGTCTGATCCGGCGCCAGGGAGACGATCTCAAAAGCATCAGCGTCAGCCAGCTTCTCGATCGCCTTGATTGTGGGTTCGATAGTTCCAGCGGCAATACCGATGTGGGCGCGGATAGCGGGACGGTTTTTGCGTTCTTTCACCTGGCGGATTCGTTCCAGCAAGCTATCGGACCAGAATTCTTCTTTAGCCACAACATGGCTGGCTTTGCGTCCCGATGCAAATTCCTCCAGTTCCGCCATGGTGATATAATCATCGGCCACCAAATGAAAGAAGCCCTGGAAGTGTTCCCGATCGGCGAACTCGATCCGGACATCGTCCAGATTAAAATTACGTTCTTCCTCACGGCCGAAGCGGTCTTCTTCCAGCGGCAAACCGGTCATGGCCCGGATCACGTTGGCGGCAGGACGCAACCCACTAAAAGCGTAACGGATGCCGCTCTCCTTGGGGTGCAATCCGTACATCGTGGCTTTGTCGATAAACTCGCTGATGAGCTTGTCTACATGCAGATCGCCCAAACGCATGGAGATACCGACAATTTCGGGACGTGCTTCCCGCACTTTACCGATGACTTCCTCGATGGGTACCGCCGGGCCGAGCTTGACAGCGACAAAGCCTTCGCCACGGTCTTGCATCCAATCGGCAAAGTTCTCTACGCCCAAGTTGTGGACGCACTTGCCGATGGCGCCGACCATGACCCGGCGTTTGCGTTCGGGCCCATCAGGGGCTTGCCCCTGGGCAGGCTGATAGGGATCAGTTTGCTTTGTTGTATCCTCACTCATAAAAGTGAACCTCTATTGTTATCTTCAATATCTGTGAGTTGATTCAATGTATTGATACCAAAACGATCAGGCGTACGGGAATGAAGCATATCCTGGCTCTGCGTTTGACCAGTCCCGATCCATTCTCGGCCTGTTACCTTTTGTGCCCAACCGATCATTTCATCGATCATCGGGGTCGGTACTCCAGCCAAGGCGGCAATGCCCCTGGTGACCAGTAGTCCATAAGGCACATCTTCCAGCAGATAACGGCTCTCGAAATTGGGTATGAGGGCGTTTTCTGCGACCCTTTTCAGCGGCGCTTGTATACCGGCATAAGCCCGGTTGCTGACAAAGCATTTGTGCAAACTGCTGTCATCGGCGAGGTTCGATTCATACGCCGTTTGCAGCCAGTCTTGCAAGCTGAGAACCATGCTGAGATCTACTCCCGGCAGTTTTGCTTCCAACGCCCGACAAATGGCCTGCACTTCCTCACTCATCACCTGCAAACGGTCTGCGATTTCCTCGCTGATGCTGGTGTAAAAGTCGGGTGCTTCCGCGGCGGTCAGAGGGACGCCGTTCCAATCATGGAATAAACCATACATGATGCCAGGGTGAATCAGTTGGCCGGTGTTCGCCAGGGTCAGGGCCAGAAAGGAGGGGATGGGTTTGAGTTTGATGTCAAGCAGATCAGAGAGGGTGGCGGCGATGTCGTGCCTGTTGGCTGCGGGGTAAGACGACAGAGCCACCACGGCCTTAGTTCCCAAAATGTCGACCAATTCGCCATAACGTCCCGGCGCGATACGGCAGGCCCAGGGCAATGTTTGCATCCCCGCCAGGATGATGCCCGGCGGCAAGATCGCTCTCGCCTCCCAATCGAAGCCGCCGCGGGCGGGAAGGGCGACCACCCACGTTTCTGGTTGCAAGTAAGGAGCGGCAGCGGTTAACATGGCGGCATGGGCGCTGGCGGGGAGGGCCAGCAGGACGATGTCACTACCGGGGAACACCGCCGCCGGTTCTGCGCTGATGGTGCGGGGCATTCCCCGCCAACTTCGTCCCCGCGCCCGGGCCTCAATCCCACCATTACGCTGACAGCCTGCTTGCAATCGCTCTGCTTCATCAGCGAAGGGAGCATACACCGAGACATGGCAGCGGTCTGCCAACAGAGCGCTAAGTACATGGGCGGCGTTTCCGCCACCGCAGATGGTGATACGACGGGATTTCATGATTTTCACACTTAATCAAATAGGAGTAAATCGCCAAAGCGATAGGCGGCATCTACATCATGGAGTGCCTGCATGGTTTCATCCGGGCGCAAATGTGACAACATAACCAATAGAGCGTTGGCCATAGCCGTCATGCCGGAGAGAGGCAGGGTATGGGCGACCCCTTCTGTAGGTGTAATAAAGATGTAATCGGCGCGCGTGGCCAGGGGAGATACCGGACTGTCTGTGATGGCAATGCACCGCGCTCCCCGCTTTTTAGCCAAGATCGTAGCATTGACCACGCTCTTGACGTATCGCCAAACCCCAAAGGTCACCAAAACGCCATGTTCATCCAGTCTTATCAACTCCGCGGCCAGGGGAATCCCCCCCGCCGTAATGATGGTTACATCGATGCCCATAATCTGCAAGCCATGGGCGAAATGAGTGGCGACACCGCCGCACACACCTGTTCCTAAGACCAGCACTCTCTGAGCATCGGCGATGATCTGAGCTGCTGCCGATGTGAGTTCTGGATCGATCTCATCCTCCACCCGTTGTATGGAAAGGCGCTCGGCATTGAAGACCCTGGCCAAAATCATCGCCGGCACACTTTCCTCCTCCGCCAAATCCCGGGCGCCGCGCTCGGCCGCCGTCAGTGACGAGGGCAAATGTGCTCGCACCGACTTCTGAAACTCTGGGTATCCGCTATATCCCAGGCTTTGACTGAAACGCACTACCGTGGCCGGACTCACCTGCAACTGGCTTGCTAATTCATTTGCCGACTCGAAAGCGATTGTATAAGGATTGTTGAGAACAAACTGGGCTAGCCGTCGCTGTTTAGGGGTGAGTTCGTCATAGATCGTCCTGATGATGTTTTGTGGGGAAGCAAGGGGGATGGCCACACGCTCTCTCCTTTGGTTCGTGCCGGGAAGTCAAATAATTGTACCCATTATGCAACATCTATTGCATAATGTCAAATGATGAAACAACTATTTCAAAAAAGGGGTGCAAAAACTGATCACGGCGGGGTGCAGAGGATCATTCGGCTTTCGGCCCCGGCCTTTTTGATGACTTTTGGGTTTCGCGGGGTCACAGTGAGACCCCCTGAGATGCGACTGAGCCATTTTCGATGATCTTTTCATTTGTCAGCCTCCCAAAACCCGACTCACTTGCTATCCCTTTTGCCCTTCAGGCTCCCTGGCAAGCACTTCATGCAGCCACCTTCACCGAAGCGACTTGTCAGGCCTTTTTGTAAGGTCGTCGAAAGAAATGACCTCGAATCAATCTACCATAAATCAGCTCAAATAGAATCGAGATACCGATAAAGGATAGAAATACCCCTATGGCTTCGGTATTACTTGAAAAAGTGTGGATAAGCAAAGTAGCCAATGCTACACCGCTAGCCAGAGAAGCCATTAAAATCACCTTCTTGTTTGCGTCTATTTCGTTATGTAGCTTATACGCACTGACATTGACTACAAAGAAAATGAGTAAAAAGCTGGCACTGCCAATAATGGCTATTTCAGTCAAATCAATCGAGTTTGCTAAAATCAAGCTGAGAAATACCGTAATTATAACACCCATATCGGGTATATTTCGTTTTTCTTCACCAAGTATTTTGGGAAGTTCTCCTTCTTTTGCAACGATATAACCTAAACGGGAGTTCCCATAAATCGTTGCATTAATGGCAGAGAACGTTGCCAACAGCGCAGCAACAGAAACGATGGTGAAACCTAATTGTCCGAGTGCAGGTCTTGCAGCAACCGCCAAGGCATAATCTTTTGCCATCAAAAGCTGATTCTCAGGTACCGTACCGACAGTAATGACTGAAATAAGTACATAGAGAAGGATAACTAGACATATGGAGGTATAAAGTGCTTTTGGTAAATTTGATGTTGGGTTTTTGATTTCTTCAGCAGCGTTAGCAATTAATTCAAAGCCTTCATAGGCAACAAAAATAACCATGCCAGCAACGACGATGGAAAAAGAAGATCCCCATTGAGTTGGTGACAGTCGTCCGATATTCACGAATGAGGCTCCAGACACAATAATGAGAACCAGCAATGTAATTTTAATGAGCACGATGATCGTCTCAGATTTACTTACGAAAGAAGCACTTAACAAGTTAATCAGAGCCGGCAGCAAAATAGCCAAACTAATTAATAGGTGCTTCAGCCACTGCGTTGTGTCGCCATGAAAGAAAGTTTGTGCATAAGAAGCAAAAGCAACTGCATATAAAGAAATAGTAACCAAATAACTGAGCCAGAGCATAAAGTTTATACTGGCTGACAAGAGATTATGACTAAAGGCATGGTCAACGAATACAACGGTGCCACCACGGTTCTGGTACCTTACAGAAAGCTTCGCATAAGAATAGGAAGTCAACAATGCTACCATCCCCGCCACAAAAAAGGCAACGGCAGTCGCTCCGTGAGCCAGTGACACAGCCTCACCCAATACCGCAAAAATACCGCCCCCTACCATACCGCCGATACCGATTGAAATGGCACCGAGCAGTCCAACTGTCTTATTTTGGTGATTCATGCATACTCCTTAATCTAATGCCTATCGTTTACATAACCGACTCGCCAATTCTTGCTGATTCAACTTGTTTCATTATAACCAGATTTTGCCAAGTTCAGTGCCGCTTATTTCAGGACGAAGCCCCGTCCTTTGTATGCAGGGTTGTGTGGCTTTTTAGCGAAGAATTTCGCCATTCATGGGCGGTGCGACCCTTCACTGGCGTTTCGTGTTCATGTGAGTTGCCAGCTTGACCCGCAAGGTGACACAAGAAACAACTGAACTGACACGCCATTGTAAAATGAACTTCTGAAATGCGCAACAAGGCTTTGGCGTGGGAGTGTGCGCCCTCTTTCTGGAAGTGCGCCTTAGGGCCGTGAGTCGTCGCCTCGTCCCGCCGATTGAAATCGGGGCTATGGGGCCTGCAGGGGGGCAGCTCGCCGTTTCGGTGGGCTGTTGTCAACACGCCCGGTTCCCGTACAGCAGCCATGCCGGGCGAGCAATTCCCCCGCACCAACGCTGCCGATAAGG
>JAADGC010000033.1 GCA_013152585.1 Chloroflexota bacterium | reverse complement strand
CCACAGAGCAGCCCCACCCCCACGGCATCCCCCACGCCCACACCCTCGCCCACGCCCTCGCCCACGCCCTCGGCCACCTTCACCCCCACGCCGTCACCATCCCCCAGCGCTACACCGACTCCTACCCATACGCTCACGGCCACGCCTACGTCGCTCCCCACCCATACGCCCACGGCCACAGCAGCGCTCTGGCGCCTCTACCTGCCCCTGACCACCATTCTCTAACACTCTTTCATGCCCACACACATCCGCCCCACGCGCCTGCTCCTTGTCTTCTTGTTTCTCAGTGGTGTCATTTTAGGGATACGCACCCCCTTCGTCTCACGGGCCGAACCCGCAGGCTTTGCCCAGCTTCATAACGACAGCGGCACCCCTGGTGCAAACGCTATCGCCCTCAGCAACAGTGCCGATAATGTGCGTTCTGTGGCCGTGCGCCTGGACCTCACCGGGCTTCCCACGCCCGTACGCATTGACTCCATCTCGCTGTATTTAGAGCCACCCTCCAACGATGTGCGTTCGTTCCCCTTGTATGTGCGCATCGAAGCCATGCAGAACAATGCTCCTTCCAGTGCCGACTTTCCCCCGCAGACATGGAGCACTCGTATCACCCTCGAGGGCAGCGGCTGGTACGATGTTCCATTGACCCCTGCCTGGATTATCGAGGGCTTCAGCACCAGCTTTATTGTTTCCCTGGTTTCACAGGACCTGCCGTGGTTGCCACCGCCGTTGCTGCGCCTGGACGACAGCAGCCATATCGAAGTCAATCGTAATTTTTATGGTCAGCGTTTCAGTGACTGGCAAGAACATTACAGCTTCTGGCCGACCCCCGACACGGTAGGACACTTGATGTTCCGCGCTAACGTAGCCACCGGCGCCGACAGTTACAAAACGCCCACTGCCACCGCCAGCCCCACCCCCACCCCTCCCCCCACACCGGCCCCCACCGGCACCGCCACCCCTTTGCCCGCGGGCAGCGTGGTCGAACTGGGCGCCAGCGCCGATGCCACCATCGTTCAGCGCCAACCCCACACCAACTTTGGCCACAGCCTCGATTTACGCCTGGGCTACCAGCCCGCACTCGGCCAGCAAAAGAGTTTCGTGGGCGGATTTTTCCTCAGCGATCTGCCGCCCGGCACGCATATCATCCAGGCAGAATTGGCCATGCAGATCATCGCTTTAGAGGGCGCGTCTTTCAATATCCAGGCGCGTAACCTCATCCACCCCTGGCAGGAACAGACCATCAATGCCGCAAATGCCGCCGATCTCTGGGGCCGTTCTTATGCCGTGGCGCGCCTGGATGGATCGGCCCAAATCGGGGATTGGCTGACATGGGATGTCACCGACCTGGTACAGCTTTGGGTGCAGCAGGAGCTCCCTGCGTTTGGCATCGGTCTGGAATCCAAAGCCAACGGCAACAGCATTTACAGCATCAGTTTTGCCGCCCACGAGCAGCCATACATCGGGCCGCGTTTACGCATTCGCTATATGCTGGCAACTGCCACCCCAACGCCGACAGCCAGTCCTACCCCCTCGCCGACCCCCACATCCACTGTGACACCAACGCCCTCGCCGACAGCCAGCCCCAGCCCTACCCCCAGTTTCACGCCCAGTCCGACGCTTACCGCCACCGCTATATTCACCCAGACATCCTCACCCACGGCCACCGCCACGCCCGCATATAAGCCTATTTACCTTCCCTTGCAGCTACAGGGTTGAGACCGAGGGAAATTCGACATCCTGGCTGCCGGATATCTAAATCATTTCTGTGGACAATCTTCATAATTTCTAAACCATTTTGATTATGCCGCGTGCTATCATGGGGTCAGTTTCGTCGATCGACTTCCCTCTGACCTCACAAACTCACTTTACTAAGGAGATAGCACATGAAATTCACTTCCAAATGGTCCAAATGGTTGATTGGTAGCGTGGCCGCAGTGGCCGTAGTGGCCATGGCCATCACGGCGTGGCCGCAAACCGCTTCGGCTCAGGGCGGCCCCAACACCGGCGGCGGAGCTCGGCCCCACACATTCCGTCAGGCTCAGCGGCCCGGCATCGATCGGCAGCAACTGCTGGCCGACGCCCTCGGCATCACCACCGAAGAGCTGCAAGCGGCGCACGAGCAGGCCTTTGATGCTGCTCTCGATCAAGCCGTGGCCGAAGGGCTCATCACCCAGACCCAGGCCGACTTTATGAAAGAACATTCGGGCGTAGCCCGCCGGGGATTGGGCATGCTGGCACCCCTACAGCGTTTCGCCAAGGTCGACATCGACATGGAGGCCCTGCTGGCAGATGCCTTGGGTATCAGCGTTGACGATTTGAACGCCGCCAAAGATGCCGCCTTCGTGGCCGGTCTCGAGCAAGCTGTGGCAGATGGCCGCCTGACGCAAGAACAGGCAGATCAGACAAAAGCTCAGCACGATCTGAAACAGTATCTTCAGGAACAAGGACTTCCGGAACAACTTCGCAGCGTTTACGAACAGGCCGTACAGCAAGCAGTCACAGATGGCATCATCACCCAGGAACAGGCAGATCAGATCCTCAGCCGCCCCGGCATCGGATTTGGCGGCCAGCACATGCAGCCCCAGAAAGGCTTCCGAGGGCATGGCGGACGCGGACACAATGGACGCGGCGCCCCTGGCGGCATGGGGTTTGATTTTGGTGGCCGAGCCCCCAGCACCAACACCGGCAGCAACCCGGCCCCGACCAGCTTCAGCCTCTAATCGTCCTCTCCCGATTCCCCTCCTCCTCTCAGAGCCCGACCTTGTACAAAGGTCGGGCTCACTTTATGGGCGGGATCAGGTGGCAGCGCCGGATTGCATGCGGCTTAGCAACCAGACGGCCGGTATGCTCAAAAAGCCGATGGCGGCACTGATCAAAAAAGCATCGAACAGGCCGATTCGATCAGCCGCTACGCCTACAACCGCAATGGCTACAGACCTGATCATGAAATTTAAGCCCAAGAAAGTGCCGTTGGCCAGAGCCCGATTATGGGGAAACTCGTCTTGTACCAGGGCCAAAAGCACTGGCTGCACCGAGATCGCTGTGATCCCCAGGGCAATGAGCAGGGGCACGAGCAGCCACGGGGCGCTGTACAGAAAGCCGATCAACAGCATCGGCGCCAGCCCCAACAGAATAAAGATCACCAATGGCCGTCCCCAACGATCGCTGAACGTGCCGGTGAACAGCGCCCCCACCACGCCCGCAGCTTCCAGGATCGTGAGTGAGGCCGCGGCCAACCACAAACTGGCCCCGGCTACATCTCTCATAAAGATAGGCAGATAGGTGGTCAGTGTTACCTGCATAAAGGAGCGTCCTATCATCAGCCAGATCAGCAGCGGGAACACCACGCCGGCGTGTTTCCAAAAACGGGTGGTGCTCTGGTGAGATGGGCGGCTTGTCACCTGCACATCATGGAGCTTGACGAACAGAAAAATCGATATCAACCATCCCACCAATGCCAGCCGCCAGATGCCTCCCAGGCCCAACCACTGCACCGCCCCCACCACAATCAACGGCCCCAACGTGCGTCCCAACTCGCCGGCAGCCATAAAAATACTCATCCCTTTGCCCACACGATTTCCCGCCACCTGGGCCAGCATGGCCGGTGCGGGGGCATGAAAGGCGGCAATACTTACCCCTGCCGCCAGCAGCAACAAAGCAAGCGCAACATAGCTCGAAGTCAGGCCCAGGCAGCTAAACAGAGTGCCGGTAATGGCTGGAGCTAAAATGACAAAATAGCGCAGGCTCACGCGGTCGGCAAGATAGCCCAGAAATGGATTCAGTAAACTGGGCAACTGCGTAAAAATAGCCAGCCCCCCGGTGAGAGCGTAGCCAATGCCCAGCCTTTCCTGCAAAAGTGGCAGCAATGGCGCCAGAAAGGCGCTATAGGTGTCATGTCCAAGATGACCGACTGCAATCGAAAGCACCTGATCGGTGTGAAACTGTTTTGTGGAGTCTGTTGTTGGGTCTGATGGAGTGCTCATAGGATGAAAACGATGGTACCCTCACAGGTTTTACTGGCTCTGCGCCGGCAAAACATCGATCATGCGCCCGAATGCGAAAGTGTCGAGCAAGGTTTGTAGACGACGGCGCAGGGGACGACCGACGTTTGTGTAGGTGATGAGGCGGTCTTGCCAGGGCAGCGGCAGCCGCGGGATGTCTTCATCGAGCTCCCAGGGATGCACATAGACGATGATGGGTCCTTGTTTTTGAGCGGCACGCAGTCCGTGCAGAATGATGGGCATGGGCAGCGCCCGAAGATAAAAGCCCCCACAAACAGGAATGGTGACGGGTCCCAGGCGCCAGGCGGTCATGGGCCATTCCCACAGGGGTGCAGTGGGGTCGCTGTCGACGAGGTTGGGGGCCGGACGGTAGGGCAACGGCGGGCAGCCGGGGACGCCGTAGAGCGGGGTCTTGAGGGGAAAGACGCTGGAATCGTAATGGTAGCCGAATTGCGCCAGCACGGGCAGGGCCCAGGCTGTGGCCGGGTTAAGACTGAAGGTGGGGGCGCGAAAGCCGAGCGGCTGCACCCCGGGCAGATGCCTGGCGACGGCGGCGGCAAATTGCGCCAGTTCGGCGGCAAAGCTGGTGGCATCCAACTCCCACAGTGGCCGGTGGCTGTAAGTATGGCAGCCGATCTCGTGCCCCAGGTCGGCAATGTGACGGATGAGCTGGGGGTGGCGGTCGATGACCTCGCCCACCACAAAAAAAGTGGCGTGCACACCGGCGGCGGCGAGCATGTCGAGCAGGGACGGCACGATGTGCAGCAGGCGGTCATCTGCCTGGCTGCGATCGATGTGATGACGCAGCAATTCGGCGTGCCAGTAGGATTCGAGGTCGATGGAGAGAGCGGCGGCGGTCATGAGACGGGCTGGGGACGATGAGTCCCGGCGCCGGTGCGGTAGCGGAAGAGGACGATGCTGATGGAAAGGAGCATCTTGACGATGTAGTACAGGGCTTTAAGGCTGCTGCCGTGCATGGAGACACCGGCAAGGCGGGGGTGCATGGTGACCGGGACTTCGGCCAGGCGAAAACCGGCGAAATGCAGCATGATCAGGGTGTCGGCATCGGGATAGTCGCTGGGGTAGTTTTTTTCGGCAAAGAAGGCCATGACGTCGCTATTCATGGCCTGAAAGCCCGAGGTGACATCGGTGATCGGCTGGTGGGTGAGATTGCTGGCGATGCCGGCAAAAAGGCGCATGCCCAGCCGCCGTACCCACGAGGCGCGATAGGTCATGGTGCCCGTAAAACGGGAGCCGATGGCGATATCGCAGCGCCCGGCTTGCACAGGCGCCAGCAGGCTGGACGCCGATACCGGATCGTGCTGACCGTCGGCATCCATCATGATGCCGTAACGGTAGCCGGCCTGGGTGGCGTAGCGAAAGCCGGTTTGCACGGCGCCGCCATATCCCAGATTGTTGGGCAGGCGCACGACAATGGCGCCGTGGCGGCGGGCAATGGCGCCGGTGGCATCCCCCGAATGGTCATCGACGACGAGGATGTGCGCTTGGGGCAGATAGCGATGCAGACGTGGCAATACGCGGGGGAGATTCTCGGCTTCGTTGTGAGCGGGGATAATGATGAGCGTGTCGGACATGGGTTAGTGGGGGCGTTTGGGGTCAGGAAGGGTGGTAAAATCGAGGGTGCCGATTTCGGCATCGGCCAGATGTTTGGAGACGGTGAAATGGAAGGCGGCGCCGTGGCCGTGGTCGCTTTCGACCCAGATGCGGCCGCCGTGATGTTCGACGATGTGGCGGCAGATAGTCAGGCCCAGGCCGGTGCCTTTGTAAAGACGGTTGACGCCGCCATCGATCTGATAGAAGCGATCGAAGACGCGTTTGAGCTGGCCGGGGGCGATGCCGATGCCGGTGTCCTGCACCGAGACCTGGATATCATCGTCTTTTTCGACGGCGCGCAGGGTGACGGAGCCCTGCGCCGGAGTGAATTTGATGGCGTTATCGACCAGATTGGTGACGACCTGCTCCAGGCGCCAGGGATCGGCCGAGATGGTGCTGAGATTTTCGGGCGCCAGATTGATGAGGGTGACTTCGGCGGTATCGGCCAGGGGGGTGAGTTTGTCGACGACTGCTTCCAGCACCACGGGGATATCGACCGGGCTGAGTCGCAGGGAAACACGACCGGATTCGAGCCGGGAAAATTCCAGCAGATCGTCGATCATGCGTTGCAGGTGGTTGGTCTGCTGTTTGACGGTTTCCAAAAAATCGCGTTGGATTTCGGTAACCGGCCCGGTTTTGTTCATGAGAATGATATCAACGAAGCCTTTGATGGAATGCAAGGGGGTTTTGAGTTCGTGCGAGACCACCGAGAGGAAGTTGGATTTCATTTTTTCCAGTTCTTTTTGACTGGTCACGTCGCGCAGCACGGTGGCGATGCCTTGCAAGGCTGTGCCCATCTGCAACGGGGCCGCCAGCGCCTGGTAGATATGGGCTTTGGTCTGATTGGAGGGGGTGAGCTCGATCTCGCGGATAGCGGTAGTGTAGGGATCGGCTTTGACCTGATCGAGGAATTCGGTCAGGCTGGAATCGCTGAGAACTTGCCGGATAGGGAGCCCTGGCGAGGGCGGGCTTCCGAGCCCAAAGATAGAAGCGGCGACCGGGTTCATGAGCACCAGATGCAGGTCGGCGTCGACGACGACCACGCCATCGCCGATGCCGGCGAGGATGGTCTCAAGTTCGCGGCTTTTGTCGGCCACCGTCTGGTAAAGCTGGGCATTTTCGATAGCAGCGGCCGCGTAGTAGGAGAAGGAGTCGAGCAGTTGCCGCTGGCGTTCGGTATCGAAGTCGGGGCTGGAATCAGCCAGATAGAGGGCGCCGATGGGGCGGCCACGCAGCACCAGTGGCAGGCACAACGAGGTGAACGAGTCCATGTGCCACAGACGTTGGAGCTGATCCAGGCCGGGGGAGCGGGCATCGGCGCCGGAGATGACATTGCCGGCAGCGAGCAGGGCGTGCATGGAAGCATCGAGGGGGACATGAAACGAGCGGATGTCGTCCGTGGGGATGTCGGAGGCGGCCACCCCGCGCAGATGACTGCCGTCATTGTCGAGCAGGGCAATCGCCGCATGTTGGGCGCCGGCCAACAGCACCAGACGGTCGATGAGCACATGCAGGGTGTCGGATAGATCGAGCGTGGTGGCCAGAGAGCGGGCGATTTCCTGGAAGGCGCGTAGCTGTAAGACGCGTTCGCCCAGATCGGCGGCTGTGCGTTGCAGACGTTTGGCCTGAGCGTCGAGATCGGCTTCGCGGGTGGCCAGGATTTGCGAGAGGTTATCCAACTCCAGTCGCTGCCGGTGCGTGCGTTCGGCGATGAGGAAGGAGATGATGGTGAGGCCGAAGAGGATGCTGTAGCGGGCGATGAAGATGGGATCGGTGAGAAAGGCGAGGCTATGGCTGTGTGCCCACAAAATCAAAACGTAAAGGGGGCCGCTGAGGAAAGCGCCCAGCCATACCCAAAGCAGGCCAGGCAGGTAGAAGGCCGGCAACAGGGCCTGGAGCCCCAGCAATGGCCATAAAGGCGAACGGAAGCCGCCGCTGAAGCTGACGATGATGGCGGCAAAAGCCATGTCGGCGCCATAGGCCAGGGCGTGGGCGAGGGTGGCATGACGCGGAATGTGTCGCAGGAGGAGGAGACTGGCAGCCGTGATGCCCAGATAAGCCAGCAGAGCAAGATCGGGGCGCCGGGCCAGGGGCATGCCGGTCAGCCACACGGCCAGCACAAAGGTGATCAATAGGATCGTCTTGTGTATGGCTGCCGGGGTGAGCCAGGGTGCCAGATGCGTACGCGGGGTGGACATGTCAGCGGTAGGGGGTAGGGGTGGGCAGCAGCGGCGTGGGCGTGGCGGAAGGACGAATGCTGGGTGGGGCGGTGGTAGGCGCCACCGTGGGGGTGGATGTCGGTGCCGGGGAGCTTTGCTGAATCGGCGTGGGCAGGGGTGTGGGCTGGG
>JAADGC010000014.1 GCA_013152585.1 Chloroflexota bacterium | reverse complement strand
CCGATTTCAATCGGCGGGACGACTGTAAATGAGTGTCCGCTTAACGGTGCATAAATTGTAACTAAAAAAAACTTACTTCTCTGAATATGATATAGATCATACTCATCTTACATTAACAATGCTACTATTGACCATAGGTGTCACAGAACCAACATCACATTAGCAAGGAGCAATCAATGTCCCACACTGATGAACATGATATCGTCCAGACAGAGGAAGTCAGCCGTCGACGCTTCATGGGTTGGCTGTTGGGATTTTCGGCGCTGGCGACTGCCGCCGGGGTGTTTACGCCCATCATGGGCTATCTTTGGCCGACAAAGCGCCAATTGGGGGAAAGTGGTGGACGTGCCCAGGTTGGAACTCTAGCCGATTTCCCGGCGGGGCACGGAAAGGTGGCGCCGGTTAATGATAAGCCGGTGATCATCGTCAATACCCAACAGGGAGGGCTTAAAGCCTTTTCGGCGATTTGCACTCATTTGGGCTGCAT
The DNA here is from genome assembly GCA_013152585.1 of Chloroflexota bacterium. Lineage (GTDB taxonomy): Bacteria > Chloroflexota > Anaerolineae > J102 > J102 > JAADGC01. The sequence continues at coordinate 13,551 of JAADGC010000014.1, read as the reverse complement.
TACGGAATGGGATGAGCGACGACAAATCATATTGTGTCCTTGTCATGATGGGCGTTTCAATCCCATCAATGGGGATGTGATCTCTGGCCCGCCGCCGTCACCATTGCCTGAGATGCTGGTGGCGGTTGAAGGCGAAAACGTCTATGTCTCAGCGGCGAATGCCTGATTCTCCGCTGTTGCCCCTCCTGGTACCTGTCAGCCCTCACGCACCAGGTCCCTTCATCGCTCGGAATGGGAGCGAATGGGTCAAGTTTTGCACACAGTGCGGCGAATCTCATAACACCAAGACCCCGCAGGGTCTGCGCTGCGTTTTTCCTATCTGATACAGATGACAAATTGTTCTTTTTCTTTCTCTGCGTTCTCTGACCTCTCTGCCTTAAAATCTGAGCGCGTTATCAGCGTTCATTTCTTAATTTCTTATCGGTTTGAGGCGCAGCTTCGCTAGCTCACCGAGGTTGTCATGCAAGCACCAAAACAATGGCCGATGCGACTGTGGCAGTGGGTCGACCAGCGATATCGTTTAGATGAACTTATCCAGGCATCACTGCATGTAGAAATACCTCGCACCGCCAAGACTTATTATCTGGGCGGCGTTACGCTCTTTTTCTTTATCGTCCAAGTGACCACGGGCATATTGCTCGCACTCTATTACCAACCTACACCTGACGCCGCCTACGACAGTGTCTTGTTCATTATGAATGGGGTGCGCTTTGGCTGGCTCATCCGTAGCATTCATGCCTGGAGTGCGAATCTGATGGTGCTGTTCTGCGTGCTGCATTTACTGCGGATTTTCTTTCAGGGGGCTTACAAACCTCCGCGCGAACTCACCTGGATTATGGGAATCTTTCTTTTATTAGTGACCATGGGTTTTGGTTTCACGGGGTATCTGTTGCCGTGGGATCAACGAGCATTCTGGGCCACGACCGTGGGCAGCGAGATAGCAGGCGCCATCCCCGTGATAGGGAAGCAGGCTTTGCTATTTCTGCGCGGGGGAGCCGATGTGACGGCCAGCACGCTGAGCCGATTTTTCGGCGTGCATGTTTTGGTGCTCCCGGTGACTTTGGCTGCCATGCTAGTTGCACATATCACCTTTGTGCACCAGCAAGGTTTAGCTGATCCCAAAAGACTGCGAGCGACTGACTCTGAAGATGCCGAAACTCAATCCGAGGAAACTTCTGGTGCCACATCAAAACGCTTGCTGCCCTTTTTCCCCAATTATGTACTCGACGAGATCATCGCCTGGTATGCCATGTTGGCCATCCTCATCATTCTGGCCTCTGTTTTTCCAGCCGGTTTGGAAGCACCCGCTGACAGGCTCCGTACCCCCCCACATGCCAAACCAGAATGGTACTTCCTCTTTTTGTATCAGGGACTGAAGCTCGTGCCGCGGATTGTGGGTGTGGCGCTGCCGTTTATTGGAGGTTTGCTCCTGCTGCTATTGCCATTCTGGGATCGGAATCCATATGTGCAAGCACGCAAGCGTCCTGTAGCGATTATTATGGGCATCCTCTGTGTGATAGGCATTGTAGCATTTACCATTTGGGGATGGCTCAGTTAACCAGCCCTGCTTCAGGAGGTCGAGATGAATTTACAGCAGCATCGATTCGGAATCATCATTCTTATTTTTATCACGTTTTTGATTTTGCCCCTTCATATCCTGGCCCAGGGCCAGCCCCCTTCCATTCCGCACCCCCTGAAAAACTATCATGGTTGCCTCGTATGCCATGAAACAGGGATCGCAGAAGCACCCCAAATACCTGACGATCATAGTGGACGTGCGAATGTCATCTGTTTGGATTGTCATCTTGAAGGAAGCAACCAAACCCCCGTGCCCACGATCGACGCCTCGGCGGCGCCTGCCGTCCCCCATTCTCTAGAAGGCCGGCTGAACTGTTTCTCCTGCCACACGTCCCCCGAAGCCGTGAACATCGAAGCGGTGGGAGGCGCACCCGTTATTCCGCATACGTTGATCGGCCGCGAGAATTGCCTGGCCTGCCACGAAACAGGGGTAGGCGGCGCACCCCCGTTTCCGGATGATCACGCAGGTCGTACAAGCGAGATTTGCCAGGCCTGCCATCAGCCCACTCAGGCCGAATCTTCAAACAACGAAACACCCACCTATGGGCCCATTCCCACCCCTGTCCTCCACGCACCGGCTTCTGATAAAGATAGCTGCGTGGACTGTCACGCCCAGGTGGATGAAAAACAAGCCGGCATTACCCATGACTGGCAGCAAAGTATCCATGCCGAACGGCAGGTTAGTTGCGCCGATTGTCATGGCGGTAACCCGGCCGCAGATACGATCGATGGGGCGATGAATCCTGATGCCGGGTATGTCGGTGCGCCGGCAAAAAGAGACATTCCGGCTTTATGCGCAAGTTGTCATGCCGATGTGAAGCTCATGCGGCAATACAATCTGCCCACCGATCAATGGGCCAAATACCGTGAAAGCGTGCATGGCCTACGGCTGGCGCGCGGCGACAAGAATGTTGCCACCTGTGCCGACTGTCATGGACACCATGGCGTCCGCAAAGCAAACGACCCATCTTCAACTGTTTACCCGGCCAATGTTCCCGCCACCTGCGCCGCTTGCCACGCCGACCCGCGACGCATGGCCCCCTACGGCATCCCCACCAATCAATATGATCTCTTCCGCCAAAGCGTACACGGCCAGGCGCTTCTGGAAAAACAAGATTTTCGAGCTCCCAACTGCGCCACCTGTCATGGTACGCATGGGGCGGCTCCTCCCGGTTTCTCGGAAGTCGCCAATGTCTGCGGAAGCTGTCACACGGCGACACAAGACTACTATCTAAAAAGCGCACACGCCAGCCTCGAGAACGGGCCCAAGTGTGTGACCTGTCATGGTCGATATGATGTCGGTAAAGCCGATGCTGGGATTTACCTGGGAGAAGAACCACGGCATTGCGGCTCTTGCCATCCTCCAGACAGCCCCGGCGGCCAGGCTGCCCAGACCCTGTATATCGCTATCACTTCGGCCAACGCTGCCTCCGAACAAGCCGAGGCCGATATCGTGGCGGCGCGACGCTTGGGCATGTTGATGACAGTAGAGGAAGCGCAATTGCGCGAGGTAAATACCAATCTCATCACCGCCAAGGCAATGCAGCACACCCTCAATCTGGACACGGTCACCGAAAAAACCGATACGGCCCTGACGCTGGCGGAAAAAATAAAAGAAAGTGCCGACAAAGCCTTCAGCGAAAGTCTCTTCCGGCGCCAGGCAATGCTCGTAGCTGTGGTGATGATTTTTCTGGTCATCGTGGCCCTTGTGCTGATCAAACGCCAGCTTGACGCGCGGCTGGATGACGAATAAAGCCAGACCCGGTAAACTTGGCTGCGCCCCAATCTGCCCCTTTATAGCGATGAATCCGGGCCAGGAAAGTGGCGCCACAGCCGCTGCCAGACCCGGTGCAGGCGGACGCTCCACAGATGCCACCGTAGCCGTCGCCAGATTCGTCGTGCCTGGGCATCGGGCAGCCACACGTGAGCTGGCGCATAAGAACGCTGCATCATTCCCGCCATCAACGCGTCTATGGCCGTCATGGTTTCCTGAACCAGCCTGTCCGGCAGAGGTTCCTGGTGCAAAGCAAGCGCCCATAGCTGCCGGGTTTCGGTCGGCGTAAGCCAATCCGCGGTGGCAATGCCCCATTTCTGTCCCCAGGTAGCCAGGCGCCAGTAGCCCAACTGCCAGGCGTGCTGAGCCCGTCGCCGCAAAAGCCATTCTCGTCCGACGGTGCGTATGGCCAGAGAGAGGCCCAGCACCAGCAAAAGGGCGACCGGCCAACGCCACAGGCCATGCGTCCACCAGAGACGGCGGCGTAAGCGTTCGAGAGTGGCCGCATTGGCCGCTGCATTTTGGAGGCTCTGATCTTCTGGCGCCGGGGCCGAGGCCGGCCATACATACACGACCCGAGCAGCCGTAGGCTCAAACGGTATCCAGCCCAGGCCCTCGAAATAAAGCTCCGGCCAGGAATGTGCGTCCGCTTCGGTCACGGTCATCCAGCCGGTTTCGGGGTCCAGGGTGCCAGGGGCATAACCAATCGCCAGCCGGGCCGGAATCCCCAGGCTACGGGCCATCACCACCATGCTGGTGGCATAATAATCGCAATACCCCTGCCGCAAATCAAACAAAAACCAATCTACCACGTCCCGCTGCACCGGCGGCGACGGTACCTGCAGGTTATAGCGATACCGCCGCAAATAGGCCTCGATGGCTCGCGCCTGATCGTAGGCATTATCGAGTCTGGCGCCCAATGTGCGGGCGAGTTTGTAGACGCGTGGGGGGATGTCTGGGGGCAGTTGCAGGTAGGGCGCCAGAGCCTGGGCATCGGCAGGGGGCGCTGCTCGCATCGCTGCTTCCGAGGCGTTGGCTAAGGCCGAAATGACGGTATAGCGTCCAGCGCGGATATCTAACCCCACTGGATCGCCAGGCGCGCGCAGGTGTACCCGGTAGGGACGATCAACCATCACAGGCTCGGCCAGAGCATAGAGCCAATAGGGCTGCCCCCGGCCAAAATCGAAGCTCTGTTGCAGCAGAGGCCGACTTTCTGCCAATGCCTGGGCCCAGATCTCACCGGATTTATAGCGTTGCACGTCAATCGGCGGCGGGTTCTCCCAGCCCCGGCCATTGTAGACTGAAAAGGTCAAGGCCCGCCAGCGGTAGTTCGGGGTCAGGTTGGGGGGAAGGGGGCTGTCGATGCGCACGCGCAGCACCACTTGCTCGCTCAAGGCCGGAGCACCGCCCAGCAAATGCGCCCGCGGCAGGCCACCGATTGTCACATCCCCGCCGCCAATCAAGCGTCGCGGGGGCCGGTCGAGACCGGTCAGCAGACGTTCGCTCCGACGCTCGATCTGCAGGTAGGGCGCATCGAAAAAGGACCAGAAGGCATTGACTACGGGCTGCAGGCGCACATTGGGGGCCATCAGCATCATGGCCATGATGCCCACCGTGGCAAATCCACTCACCACGTATAAATCCAGCCGGTACTCGGGCGAGAAATCGACCTGATGGCGAGTCCATGCCTGCTCGCGGTGGAATTGCTGCAGGCGCACACTCAGAAGTACCAGCGCCGCCATCAGTAACAACAACCATTCCTGGCCGGTGGCAGCATAAAAGACATTCGTGGCCAGTAAAATGTGGGCAGCAGCGCCTTCAGAGCTCGATGCTCTCGCACGACGACCCAACCCGCCCAGGCTCCGGCGAACCACAGCGCCAGGTAGAACAGCATTGCCAGCACCCGGGCCGACGATGCCGGGGTATCTCCGTTCAGGGCCGCGGCCCAGTTCAGCAGATCCGTCGCCAGCCACTGCACGCGTTCGAGCCACCACGGGCCCAGGGCAATGACGGGGGCCGGGGTGAGTTCGGGCCGAACCCACAATTGCCACACATGACGCACATTCGCCGCCAACATGGCAATCGATGGCCACGCTTGTGCCAGGCGCAAGTAGGCCATGGCCAGGCCCAGCGCCGCCAGAATCAGGCCTGCCAACCATGTCTGGCGCAGGCGCCGCCCCAACCACATGGCCAGCACCGTGGCCAACCACGCTGGTGCCAGCCACGACGGCGCCTGGCGCAACCATGCCGCCTCGGCCACCGAGCCAGCCAAAGCCGCACCCGCGGTCAATGTCAGTACGATGCTGCCCCAGCCTTCGGGCGGGCGCCTGCGAATGAGCGTCGTCAGTAACCAACGTCCCAGCAGCCCCCCCATCACACTTCCTCCTCGATTTCTACTGCGATCACCCGCCCTGTGCCTGATAGCGTGCGGTAGACGGTGCGCTTACGCTTGTAGGTGATCAGGGGCCGGAAGGGATAGCCTTTGGCGATCATGTGGGTGGGCACGTTCAGATCGGCCAATTGCCGGCGCATGGCCATCACCTGATCGAGACCAGGAGGTGGCACTGCCCCGGGGAGGGCAGCGGCGGCGAATGAACTGGCATCCAGCAACAGCGCTGCCACCGCCACATCCTGCCGTCGCAACTGCATCAGCTCACCCAACCATTGGCCGGCAGTGGAGGGGGTCAGTACCAGAGCCGTGCGGCCACGGCCCAAATCGGCCTGCACGGTGTGCAATACTCGTGCCAGCGGCCATTGCGGTGCCGATGCGGCATGGGCCAACACCTCCAGGATGCGCCACAGTTGCCATTGTCCGGCCTGGGGCGGCAGGAGCACGGTCTCCTGGCCGTAGGCGATCAAGCCCACCCCACGATTGGCAGCCAGATATTTGGCTGCCAGCGAGGCTGCCAAAATAATTCCATATTCCATCGTACTTTCCTGGCCCTCTCCCACGTGCACCGCGGCATTCAGATCCAGCAGCAACCACAGATCGCCGGCCGGTTCATGCGCAAATTGTTTGACCATCAAGCTTTGCTGTTGAGCCGATTTGCGCCAATGGATATGCTTGAGGCTGTCACCCGGCGAATACGGACGTACACGATCGACCATGACCGAGGCCTGTGTTGTAGCTTGCCGGTGCTGAGCCCGGCCGCTGACCTTGCCCTGGGGCAGGGTGAATTCCGGCAATTGCATGACCCGTGGATACACGATCAGGCTACGCACCTGCGGGTACATCAATTTGACGGTAAACAAACCGAAGGGATCTCCCATTTCCACCGACCACGGACCCAATGTGAACACGCCCCGCGTTTGGCAGATGCCCCTGGTGCGCCATTTGTAGCGACCGCTGCCATCGGTCGCCACCACGCGATCAATCCTGTAACCCGGCACATCGGAATCATCCCGCACGGTCGCCCACAAGACCGGCAACGGGCTATGATTCCATAGTTCAAACGACTCTTGCAGCCGATCGCCCACCACTACCCACTGGCCCTGCGTGTGGCGTAGCACATGCACCGAATCGCGCATGTTCAGAGCCCACACATAGCCAATACCCACCCATACGACTAAGCCCACCCACAGAAACATCCAGGCCCGGTCGGGCTCCACCATCTGGACGCCTGTGAGGAGCAGCAGCAGAGCAAGGGGCAGGCGTGAGCGCAATCTCAGTTGACGTTCGACAGGAGAAGGCATAGTTCATTGTAGAAGCCCATGACTCTGTGGCGCAAGTAGGCGTGGGTGGATCAGTAGGGTGGAAGAAATCTCTCGCAAAGCATGTCCGGAGTGCCGCCGAAGGGCCGCAAAGGAGGCAAAGCTTTTTGTATTCCTGGCGCTCGTCCGCGTCCTCTATCTTGTCGGCCTGAGGCGGAGCTTCGCTAGGATGAACCTGCGGGGGGTGGTTTGGGTACGATCCCTTAGTGCTCCATTTCTACCACTACAGGCACCACCAGGGGTTGGCGCCGGGTAGTTTTGTAAAAATACCGGCTGAGTGCATCTTTGGCGTTGTTCTCCAGGGCCGATTTCGTGTGCTTGCTGCGTTTCAACGCAGTTTGAACGGCGTCTTCAGCGCCCTTTAGCACCTCTTCGGCCTGTTCGCTGTACACCACCCCGCGCGTGACAATGCGTGGGGAACCCGCCAACTGCCGGGAATGCTTATGCACAGGGATGAAAACGGTGACAAAGCCCCCTTTCGCCAGCGCTTCACGCTCGCGCAGCACTTTGGGGCCGATGTCGCCTACACCCGTGCCATCCACAAACACGTAGCCTCCCGGAGTTTTATCCACCACTTTACAGCCTGCTGGGCCAATCTCCAGAATATCACCATTTTGCACTTCGAAAATATGATCTTTGGCGATGCCCATGCTCTCGGCCAACCGGGCATGAAAATGCAGATGCCGGCGCTCGCCATGCACGGGCACAAAGAAGCGAGGGCGCACCAACGAGATCAACAGCTTCATTTCCTCTTGCGAGGCATGACCGGATACATGCACATGCGCCAGCGGTGGGTACACCACCTCGTGCACGCGATCGACCAATTGATTGATCATACGCGCTACTTCTTCCTCGTTGCCCGGGATGGGATTGGAGGAAATCACCACTGTGTCATTTTTGCGCAGGGTGATGTCGCGATGCGTGCCCGCTGCCATCCTCGCCAACGCCGCCTCGGGTTGGCCCTGACTGCCGGTCACCATCATCGTCACCTGAGTGGCGGGCAGTTTATTGGCGGTTTCCAGCCGCACATGCGCCCCTTTGGGCACCTTAAGATAGCCCAGCTTGCGCGCGCTCTCAAAATTCTGTGACATCGAGCGGCCGGCAATGGCCACCTTGCGGTTGTATCGCTGCGAAATGTCGATCATCAATTGCAGGCGGCTGAGCAGCGAGGCAAAGCTGGCCACGATCACGCGCCCGGGCGCCTCGCGCATGATCTTGTCAAACGCGGGCTCGATCGTTTTTTCCGAAGGCGTAAAGCCCGCCCGTTCGGCACCGGTAGAATCAGAGAACAAGGCCAGCACACCCTCGGCCGCCAGGGAGGCAATCCCCGTCAGATCGGGGGCATCGCCAGAAATGGGGGTGAAGTCGATCTTAAAATCGCCACTGTGTATAATGCGCCCCACAGGGGTATCGATGGCAAGTGCCATGCTGTCAGGAATCGAGTGGCTCAACGGAACAGGGTGCACCGTGAAGGGGCCCACCTTTATCACGTCGCCGCCGTTGATCTCGTTCAGACTCGCCCGGTAGCGTTTGCCAAAATACTCCCTCAGCTTGCGCTCGACCAGCGCCAGCACCAGGCGAGTGGAATATATCGGAGCGTTGATTTCTTCCAGTAAATAGGGAAGCGCTCCTGTGTGATCCTCGTGACCATGCGTGATCACGATCCCGCGCACCCAGTCTTTTTTGTCGCGCAGATATTCAAAATTGGGGATGACCAGATCGATGCCTAACATGTCGGCTTCGGGGAACATCACCCCGACATCGACAATGAGGATATTCTTGCCGTATTCAAACAGCGTCATGTTGCGACCGATTTCACTCAGGCCGCCTAAGGGGATAAAACGTAATTTATTTGCCATAAGATACTCTTCTATTGGGTTGGATTAGATTCAGGTGGGGGGTAAGATGATCGCTGGGCCCCTGAATTGCCGTTTGGCGTCATCATTGCATGGTAAAACGGGCCGAGTGTGCGTCCACATGGCAGATTATTGCGCGGCTCCTTTCCGTTCTTATCGGCAAGCAACCCACAGCCATGCCGTATACAAGACCCAGGAAAACAATGCAGTAATTCTATTGTACTCGTTTTGCCCAAAATAAGCTATTCTTCACCTGATACGAAATGCGTGACATGCCTTAAATATCGATTGGGTCGCCCCCCACTACAAACGGATGCAGGACGTGCATATCGAACCAGGCCCGCACCCGGGCTACCGTTTCTCGCACACCAAACCAAACCCTTGCCTGATAAACACGCCTGTCAGCCACCACTCCCACGGCATCGATGCCCAACGACTGGCATAGATACAGTGCCCGCGGCAGATGAAACGACTGGCTGACCACAATCAGGCGTTGTTGGCCAAAGATGTACCGGGCCCGGTAGCAAGAATCATACGTACGACGCCCCGCGTAATCCAGGGCCAGGACAGATTCGGGAACATCGTAGGTGCGAGCAAACGCAGCCATGGCGCCGGGCTCATTATAATGGACAAAACGATTATCGCCGCTGAGCAGCAAGCGACGGGCTTTGCCGCTCTTATACAATTCGATGGCTGTGAGCATACGATCACTCAGCACGGTGCTCAGGTATCCGTCGGGATAGATCCCGGCTCCCAACACCAACACCACCGCAGGTTCAGTGATCTGCTCGGGGCTGACAATCAGGTGACGATAGCGCAAACTGACATCAGCGTAAGCCCATAGCAGCACTCCCAGCGCCAACACCACCACGATAGTCCCGGCGACGAGCGCCCACTTCATGGGCGGGAGAACACCCTTGTGTGAATGATAGGACTCATAGGCGAAGCTGGATAGCACGCTGCAAAGCCGGCAGCAGATAGTCCGTGACGACCACATCCCAGCTCATACGGCACCCCACCTGCTGGCCTCGCTCCAGCAACTCACGGCTCTCGGCATCGGATAAAGCTAAGCGGGTAGCAATCGTTTCCGCCACAATCTGACTATTGCGGATCTCAATCAAATCGCGGCCAAACTGGTCCAGGCGCAGGGCATCCGCCGGAGAATGGAAAATCCAATCAGGAGGGGGGGTCGTGTAATCCGCCACGATAAGATTAGGAAAAGACGGTAATTCGGCACTGGCGCGCCGCACAAAACCCACGCATCCGCACACATTCGAAACCACGCACAAAGCGCCAAAGCTCAGCGGCTCCACCTGAGCGATGCCAAACGGTTCATAAATACTCTGGCCGAACTCCACATCCGTACCCTGCCGCAAGTCCATAAAGCGCATCTCGGCTGGCATACGCTGCCCGCAACGATCCCGGCTCCAACCGAACTGATTGACCAACACCGCCTTCACGGCCTGACTGCGCCGATTGAACGGTGCCAGCACCTGCGTAAAGAAATCCGCCTCCAGTCCCAGCAGATCACCATTATCGGCCCGGTGATGGACGGGCCAGCCATAGTCGGCCTCCCACTGCCGTATCTGGTCGGGCGAGCGGCCGCTGGGCTCGTAGCTGGAAAGGAGAAAGAACACGGCCTTTTTCCCGGCCTGCGCCAGGATGGGATCCAGGTGCTGCAAAACCCGCAGGTCGCGCCACAGGGCTTTGCTGGTAACAAAACGCGTGACATGGCTAAAGATAAAATCGGGCTCATAGCCGATCAGAACTTGGGCGTAGTCCTGCAGCAGGGCCTCGCTGCGTTTTTTGGCATCCAGATCGATCTCCCCTGCCGGGATGCCGTTGTAAACCAGATCGATGGGCGTGTTCTGCAGGGCGCCGCCCAAAAAACGTAGCTCATCAACCACCCTATCGCCCACCGCCAGCACGGTATCGCAGGTCGCAGCCCGTTTGATCAAAGCATGTTTGAAATAATCATCCTGATTGCCGAACACATCCTCCAGGCTCAAACCTTGTTGCTGCGCCACCTGCATGGTGTTGTAAAAGCGGGTGTCGTGGCCGGGATGGGATTCGATCAGCAACCGGGCCGTGGCCACCTCGTGGGCATAGAAGGCCGTGCGCCAAAGACGAGCATCACGCATCTGCGCCGCAAACACAAAAGGCAAGCCCATCCATTCGTGGGCCAGCAGCACCCGGGCGCCGGCGATGTCGGCAGTAAGATGATAGAGGGCTGCATACGCGGGTTCTGCAAAATGCACGTAGCGGGCGAATTCGGGATCAGATTCATAGCGACCACAATCGATACCGTATTTATCCCACAAGTGGTACTTGAACAGGTTCACCCTGGACGTATCGATGGTCGACACATCGAGCAAAAGCACTTCATGCTCGACGCCGGCAAAAGGACGGCGGCCATAGATGATGCGCACGCCATAGCTATCTTCGATGTCCCGAAACTGCTGGCTCAGGGCCGGAGCCAACGTGTTGATGTCCAGAGGGCGGGAATAGCGACACTTGAGACCATTTCCCGGCGCAAACAACCGTTCCATCTCGCCGGCATCAGCCACATTGAGTGCCCCCGTGATAATGCTACGCGGCACTGCCCGCCGATACGCCGGCGCTGCCAGCAACCCATTAAGCACGGCGCCAATCCCTCCCACTTTCACGCCTGCCTCGTGCGTGATGTGGACAACGAGTTCGAGTGTTTGAGTCATGCGTTGGTCAATGCCTCCACCATAAAGCAGCGCAAGCAGATGATCTTCAGGCTTTCGCTGCTGATCATTCTAACACAGGCATGCCCCGGCATTCAACGGCGTGAACGTGAAGGGGGAACCACTGGAGCCAGGGTATCAAAATACAAGCGCCCTGTCCCTATCGGGCAAGGCGCTTGTAGCAAAAGGAGGAGGAGGGAAAAAAGAAGAGGTGTAAAACAGATCCGTGTTGGTGATTAATTGGCTGCGATGCGCACTGCTTCACGCAGTTTTTGCAGCATCAGTGGTTCCGGCGCCGCGCCTTCCTGATGCACCACTCCGTTGATCACTGTGCGCGGCACACCGTAGACGTTGTATTTGCTCGCCAGATCGCTGAATTCCATCGATTCGATCATGTCGGCGTGTACCCGTGGGCTGGCAAACGCCAGATGGTGGGCCAGTATGACGGCGCGGGGGCAATGGGGGCAGGTGGGGGTCACGAAGACCTGAATGTGCAGATCCTGGTCAAGTGATTGCAAAAAATCGAGGGTTTGTTGCGTCAGTTGCACACTGCTGCCGCCCACAGTGTTGATTGAGTCGAGCAGAGACATAAACTCGTAACCGCTGGGGATGCCGTAAAAGTGCATTCCATAATCTTCATCGGCAGTTGCGCCACGACCATCAGCTACCACAGCGATAGCCGGTGCTTTGTCGAGGTTGTAAGCCGCGATTTCAGGCGCACTGAGATCATAAGAAACAACAGTCAGATGTTCGGAGAGATCGGCCAGTTCTTCAGCCAATCCCACCACTTCGTCGCAGTACATGCAGTCTTGCTGGGATGTGGCAACGATCAGCTTCACAGGTCGTTGCAAAGAGGTCTCAAATTGTTCGGTCACTGCTTTGGCATCTTCGGGGTTTAATAAAGCCATGCGTTGGAGGTCTCCTACGGATAATCCACTTTGTGACACAGGATGATGTCGCTGTATCGTGTGGAAATTGGGGTGGTTTTTGACAAGCTCTGGATTAGATGTGGGGTCAATGCCTATGGTTACATCCTCCAGCTACAGCACCCGGATGCGGGCAAAGACGGAATCCTTACTCGGGCGTATTCCGAAAAAGTGGCAAGGTGCCATGCGTAGCTGTGGGCGCGTGGCAACAATACTATCTCGCCCAATGCCCGGAACACACCATCCCACACGAAAAAAGGAAGCGCTCGGCGCATCCGTGATGCGCCGCAGCGCCACCTCCAACCTTACGCCCAAATGCCCGGAACACACCACCCCACACCGAGATATTGAATGAATATCGAACCCTGTGCTAAAATCCATGGCAGGATGATGCGAATGCAACATTCCCTTGAGCAATCAATTTATTCAGGAGGCGAATAATGGCTCGTCGTCGTAAAGTAAGAACTTCCCGTCCCACCCCTAAGCTTGATTGGAAAACCACTGTCTGGTACGTGATCGGTGCTCTCATCGTCATCGCCATGGTCTTTTCGTTGATGCCGGGGCCTTCTCTGCCGGTCACTTCTAAGCCCGTTGACACGACAGGAACAAAGCCGTCCCCCGAAGTGAGACGGCCTTTGTTTATCTCCCCGTATCCTCTTGCCGAATCAGAAAACTTAGGTACCGTCTTGGCATAACTTTCCTTTTTAGGGCTCACACTGGCCGAGGGAACCCCTCACTGCGCTCGAGGGCAGGCTCGGTCTCTTTGCGCCGGGAGTCGGCCTTCGCCGACACGCCATGGTGCGAAGTTCGGACGGCGAAGGCCGTCCGCTGGCCGCAGGCCTGAAGGGCCTGACTTCAGTCAGCGGGAGCAAAACAAAAGGTCATTGATGGACGTTCACTGAGTGTTTGTCTGGATGGCTTGCAGGGCAAAAGTGATAGCAAGGGGCTTAGCCAGCGGTTCGGAACAATTCTTGACCGGATTTGGTTGCTCACCC
>JAADGC010000146.1 GCA_013152585.1 Chloroflexota bacterium | reverse complement strand
CCTGTTACAGAGACATTTGTCCCCGTAGGCCTGTCCTGAGTGAAGCGAAGGAGCTACAAGCGGCGGAACGCCCCCGAGCCCCGAATTGATTTGGCGGGTGCGCTATGTTATTATTCATACCAACCGGTCGGTATTATTCTGTTCTTGTCTTCTCTTCTTTTACATTTCTATCATGACCAAACAAGCACGCGGCGATCTGACCCGCCAAAAAATTCTGCAGGCTGCACGTAGCAATTTTAGCCGCCGTGGCTACGATGCTACCGGCGTCGCCGACATTTGCCAGCAGGCAGGTGTCAGCAAAGGGGGGTTTTATCATCACTTCCCCAGTAAGCAGGCGCTGTTCATCGCCCTGTTGCAAGATTGGCTCCATGCCCTGGACGTTCAGATCAGCGCCCTCACGACCCAAAACACGCCCGCCACCGTCATGCTACAGAATTTGGCGGCGCTGGCAGCGCCACTCTTTGCCGAGGCTGCGGGCCAGGTTCCCATGTTCCTGGAATTTTGGAACAAGGCGGCGCGTGATACCGAAGTCTGGGCTGCTACCATCGAGCCGTATCATCGCTACCGCGACGTCTTTGCCAGCATCATCCAGCAAGGCGTGGAAAGCGGTGATTTTCGCGCCGTGGCCCCGCAGATGATGGCGACCGGCCTGGTGGCCCTGGGCATCGGATTGCTGTTGCAGGCAGGTTTGGACCAGGATGGCATGAATTGGGGAGAGACAACACAACAAATCACGCAAACCTTTCTCAAAGGATTGCAACAGGAGACAGAATGATGAAAATTTTACTGACCGGGGCCTTTGGCAATATCGGGCTGCACACACTGGCGATGTTGCGGGCGCGCGGGCACCAGCTACGCTGTTTTGATCTGCCATCAGCAGCCAACCGCAAACTGGCGCGGCAAAATGCCCGGGGTGTGGAAGTCGTGTGGGGCGATCTACGGCGTATGGATGATGTGCGTGACGCTGTGAGAGGCCAGGAAGCGGTGATTCATCTGGCCTTTGTGGTGCCGAAATTGTCGGCCACGGGCATCAGCAGCGAGGATCAGCCCGATTGGGCGCGCGAGATCAACGTGGGGGGCACCCTCCATTTGCTGTCTGCCATGAAGGAGTTGACGCCTGCCCCCAAGCTGCTTTTCTCGTCCTCTTTGCATGTCTTCGGCCGCACCCAACACCTTCCTCCTCCCCGCCGCCTGTCTGATCCCGTGCAGCCCGTGGAGCATTATGCCCTGCACAAGGTCGCTTGTGAAGAGATGGTGAAAGCATCGGGATTGCCATACGCCATTTTTCGCCTGGCCGCGGCCATGCCTGTGCGCATGATCATGGATGCGGGCATGTTCGATGTTCCCCTCGATAATCGTATCGAATTCGTGTACAACAAGGATGTGGCCTTGGCCATCGCCAACGCACTGGAAACAGAGGCCACCTGGGGCCACTCCTGGCTTATCGGCGGGGGCGCCCGTTGCCAGTTCACTTATCGCCAGATGGCCACCCGCATCCTGGAAGCGATGGGTGTAGGCATGTTGCCAGACGCCGCCTTCAGCACCGTGCCCTACGCCACCGACTGGCTGGATACCACCGCCAGCCAGCGTCTGTTCAACTATCAGCAACACACGTTAGATGATTATCTGGCCGATATGCGACAGAAGCTGGGCGCCCGGCGGCTGTTGGTTCGAGCCATACGGCCTATGGTGCGCGCCCGGCTGTTGCGACAATCTCCTAACCTGGCATAGTCGGAACCAAGAGGGCATCTCGCAAAGCTTTTTGGCCCTTGGGGATTTCGTGGGGGTGAGGAAAAAATCACCCCCAGAGTGCCAAAAAAGCCGGATTTCTTCCGGGCAACAAAACAACTGCGAAGGTGCCCTCTATCAGGGTTTGCCACCGAGGTCGGAACTCGTTACAATGTCGGGTGGGAGATATAATATGCCGGATAAAGTTTTTCAGTTACGCTGCCGCAAATGTAGTCAGCCTGTCGCCTGGCCACCAGATAGCCCCCGCTGTCCGCGCCCTTCCTGTCGCGGCCCCCTGCAACCCAAGCACAATATCCGCTTCGATCCTTCCTTGATCGAACCCATCGAACCAGGTATGTGGCGCTATCGGCACCTGCTGCCCCCCCTGCTCGATCAACCTGTCACCCTGGGCGAGGGCGGCACACCCCTGCTGCGGCTCGACCAACGCCCCTACACCCTCTATCTCAAAAACGAAAGCCTGAACCCTACGGGCAGCTTTAAGGATCGAGGGGCGGCCCTGCTCATCAGCACCATCGATCGGGCTCATACGGTCATTGACGATTCATCCGGCAATGCCGGCGCCGCCCTGGCCGCCTACGCTGCCCGCGCTGGCATGCACGCCCGCATCTATGCTCCCGCCACGGCTGCCCCGGCCAAACTCCAACAGATCGCACGCTACGGCGCCGAGATCGTGCGCGTCGAGGGCACGCGGGATGATGCCACCATCGCCATCGAGCAGGCATTAGCGCAGGAACAAGCCTATTATGCCAGCCACATCTGGCATCCGGGCTATGTCCAGGCTATGCAAACCGTCGCCTGGGAGATATGGGAACAACTTGGGCGCCGGGCGCCAGATTGGGTGGTGTTGCCCGCGGGCAACGGCACGCTTCTGCGCGGTATCCGCTGGGGATTTCGCGCTCTGCAAAAAGGCAAACTCATTCCCAAACTGCCCCATCTGGCGGCTGTACAGGCCGCTGCTTGCGCCCCCCTGCTGGCGTATCAACAAGAAAACTACCACCCCGGCCACTACCAGTGCCAGCCCACCATCGCTGATGGCGTCGCCATCGCCAATCCCCCCCTCATCGAAGCCATGGCCGCAGCCATTCGCAAAACAAAGGGCCATGTGGTAGCTGTGTCCGAAGACGAAATCATCACCGCCAGGGACCAGCTTGCGGGCCTGGGTTTCTATGTCGAGCCCACTGCTGCCCTTGGCTACGCCGCCCTGAACCACCTCCACACTCTGATCGATGACGGACAAACCGTCATTGTCATCCTCACCGGCCATGGACTCAAATCACATTGACGCGTTTCATCAACTCAAAGAGCTTCAGTCGCAGTTGAGCTATTCATTTAAGGATAAAAGCCTGCTGCTGCGAGCCATGACACATCGCTCACACGTCAACGAGTCGGCATTCTTATTTGCCGATAACGAGCGTCTGGAGTTTTTGGGCGATGCTGTGATAGACGTTATCGTTGCCGATCTCTTGTACCACCGCTTTCCCGAACAACGCGAAGGGGTGCTCACGGCCATGCGTGCCCGCCTGGTGTGCCGCGAGACCCTGGCCCGCTTCGCCCGGCAAATCAAGCTGGGTGATTATCTGCTCATGGGACGAGGTGAGCGCGAAAGCGGCGGACACAAACGCGATCCCATTCTCTGCGCCACCTTCGAGGCCCTGAGCGGGGCCATTTATCTCGATAGCGACATCATCAGCGTCCGCACCTTTCTCATGCCCTTTCTGGACCCCGAATTGCAGGAACTGAACGCCGGCCACTGGCAAAAAGATGCCAAAAGCCGCTTGCAGGAATGGTCGCAAGCCACATGGAGCATCACCCCCAGCTACAGGCTGGTAGAAAGCACGGGGCCAGATCATGATAAAACCTTTACGGTCGAAGTCCGGGTGAACGACAAAGTTCGTGGTCAGGGCAGCGGACACAACAAGCAAAAAGCAGCTCAGGCCGCCGCCCAGGTCGCCCTCGACACCATCGATGCACACTACACCCTCTGAGCCTCCAGGTTTTTCCTTCAGCCATGGTGCCCCCGTCTGCCCGCTCATTGGTATTTCTGGCTGACACCGCGTTTCGTTCGCAACGGTGGACTCAATTCATCCCGTATTTTTCCAGCCGGGGCTTTTCGTGTTACGCTATAGATCTGGCCGCAAACACCTGCATTTCCTACGACAAGAACGCAGTCCCCGCTGAGCCCTCCCCTTCTCCCCTTCATTCCCCCACCGATCTACTGAAAAACATTGCCGCTGACCAGAAAGTCTTCTGCCCCCAGGCGCCGCTCGTATTGCTCAGCGCTGCCCCCACGGCGGCAGCGGCCATAGCACTGGCTCGTCAGCAGGGCAGCCCCATCGGCGCCGTGGCCATCCTGCATCCCCCCTGGCGGTTGTGTGCGCATTTATGGCGGACTCCCTTAGCGCCGCCCGTCTGGCTGGCCCTGGCCGAAAACGCCCTCTGCGCCCGCTGGCCCTGGCCATTTGCCGCCACACTGACCCGGCATCCGTTTCAGGGGATGCGGCATGTCGATCCGCAGGAGCGGGGATGGGAACGCGTGGCATACGCCCTTCGCCGCTGGCTGCAAGATCTACCTCAGCCGGCATCCAGCGCTGCTTCACAAGATGAATCGACTGCTGCAAACTGATCCGCTGGTCACCATCACACTCACCCTGGGCATTGTGCTCACTCAGGCAGCGGGTTATCTCTTCGCCCAGCGCCTGATGATGCCGTTGCTGTCGGCGCTGGTGCATCCCTTCGTCAGCATCTAAACTCCCCCCTATCCCCTATGCGTCTCAAAAAACTTACTCTGCACGGGTATAAAACCTTTGCCAACAAAACCGATATACTCTTTGGAGAAGGCGTGACGGCAGTTGTCGGGCCCAATGGCAGCGGCAAAAGCAATATCGCCGACTCCATCCGTTGGGTGCTGGGCGAACAGGCCTATACGGTTCTGCGCGGAAAAAAAACCGAGGACATGATCTTCAACGGCTCCAGCGAACGGTCTCGCATGGGCATGGCCGAAGTCTTCATCACCCTCGACAATGCCGATAACTGGCTGCCCGTAGATTTCGACGAAGTGGAGATTGGTCGTCGCGCCTATCGCTCCGGCGAAAACGAATATTTCCTCAACGGGAATCGGGTACGCCTGCGAGACATCTTCGAGATTTTGGGCCGGTCGGGGCTAGGCCGGCGCACGCATACCGTGATCGGCCAGGGCATGATCGATCGGGCGCTGGCCCTGCGGCCGGAGGATCGGCGGGAGCTGTTTGAAGAAGCCGCCGGCGTCACCCTCTATCGCCATAAACGGCGCCAGACTATCGACCGCCTGCAGAAGACGCAAGACAATCTCGTGCGCGTGCACGACATCCTCCACGAAATCGCCCCGCGTTTGCGCCAACTGGAAAAACACGCCGAGCGCGCCCGTCAATACGAGATACTCAGCAAGGAACTGCGCCAACTGCTACGGCTTTGGTATGGCCACAACTGGCATCTGGCTCTGGGCCAGTTGGTAGATGCCCGTGCTGCCGTGGCCCACTGGCAGCAGATCATCAACCGCACGCAGCAAACTATCGACACCTATAATCAAAAAACAACCACTATTCGCTCCCGCCAGAATGACTTGCGGGGACAGTTAGCCACCTGGCGCCAGGAATT
Organism: Chloroflexota bacterium; assembly: GCA_013152585.1. Lineage (GTDB taxonomy): Bacteria > Chloroflexota > Anaerolineae > J102 > J102 > JAADGC01. The sequence goes on along the minus strand of JAADGC010000146.1, from coordinate 4,291 downwards.
GGCAACACACGAAAGCGCAGGCGCCACACTGGCCCGCGAACAGGCTGTGGGCGCCGAGCGCCTGCGGGCCATGCGCAGCAGCAGCGAACGCTATCGCCAGGAAATCGAAATCCTGCAAGAACGCCGCCACGGTGAGCACGAACGCTGGCAAGAAGCTCAAGCCGCACTCGAGGCCATGTCGGACCAGCTATCGCAGCACAAAGAGCAGTGGCTGGCCACCCAAGAGGCCCTGCAAACACAACAAAACGCCCACCAGCAGACTGAAACCGAGCTGACCAGCACGCAAAAACAGAGTTTCGACCTGGCCAGCCGCATCAGCGACCGCCAAAACCGCATTACACAGGCCCAGGAACGGCGCCTGGCCGTCCAGGAAGAGCGGCAGGCCGAAATCGCTGCCGCGGAACAAGCCGCAGCCGAAGCCCTGGAAATCGAAGTCAAGACGCAGCGCCTGAGCGCCACCCTGAACGAACTGGCCGCGCAGATTCAGGGCGTGCAAGCCAAACACGGGCAGACCGAAGCCCGGCGCCAGGAACATGTGGCGCAGCGGAGCCGGCAGGAAAAGCAACAGGCCGAGCTCAACGCCCATTTGCGGGCGCTACAGGCCCGCTACGAGCTACTGGATCGGCTGCGGGCCGAGGGCGAAGGCATGTATGCCGGCGTCAAACGCGTGATGCAGGCCAGCCGTCGCCGTGTCCTGCACGGGGTGCGCGGCCCCATCGCCACCCTGATCAACGTCCCCGATCGCTTCGAGACCGCTATCGAGGTGGCATTGGGCGCCCGGATTCAGGATGTGGTGGTCGAAAGCTGGCAGGATGCCGCCGCCGCCATCACGCATCTCAAAGAAACACGGGGGGGGCGGGCCACCTTTTTACCTCTGGACAATTTGCGTCCGTTATCCCGCCGTCAGCCCCCGCGTCATGCCGGTGTGCTGGGCTGGGCCGCCGATCTGGTCCATTATGATGCGGATGTGGCCCCTGCCGTAGAATTGCTGCTGGGTCAGATCCTTGTCGTCACCGATCTCAAAGCGGCCCGCGCCGCCAACCAGGGCCATCAGCGCCAGCGCATCGTCACCATCGAGGGCGATTTTGTGCATCCTGGGGGCAGTGTCAGCGGCGGCAGCAAACAAAAGAATCAACAATCGGGCATGCTGGCCCGCGAGCGCGAATGGCGGCAACTCCCGGCGGAAATCGCTGACACCGAACAGCAAATCCGCCTCATCCAGAGCGAGATCGAAGGCCTGCAGCGGGCCATTGTCTCTGTGGACGAAACCCTGACCGGGCTCGTCACCCAGGCTTCGGGCCTGGCCGATAGCGAGCGTCAACAGACCCAGCAGTTGAGCAAATGGCAAAACAATCTCGACCGGGCGCGGCAAACTGAAGCCTGGCATCGCACCCGCGCCCAAAAACTGGCGCTCGAGTTGGAGAACTTTGGGCGTTCGCTGGCGCAATACCGGCAAGAAATTGGTGAATATCGCCAGCAAGAAAGCGGCCTCAGCAATCGCATCGCCGTGCTGGAAGAAAAACTGGCCACGCTGGGCACAACCGGTCTCGTGCAAGCCGTTGCCCAGGCGCAGGCACGCATGGCTAGCCTGGACGAACGGCTGCGGGCGCAGCGGGCATTGGTGGAGAACCATGCCGCCCGCGTGCAACAGATCGAGGGTGAAATCAGCACCCATCAGCAAGACATTGCCACCCTGAACCAGGAAATACAGCAATTGCAAACGCATCTGCAAAGCCTGACCCGGCAGCGATCTGCAAAAGAAACCGCCACCCTGGCCCTGGTGCAGAACATCACACCCGCCCAGCAGGAACTGGACCAATTGGATAACGGCTGGATGGAGCACGATCAAGAAGGTGATCTGTTGCACGACCGTCTGCATCAGGAAGAAATGCACCTCAATCAGGCGCAATTGCAATTGCAACGCAACGAAGATCAACTCACTTATCTGCGCAGCCAGATCGAACATGACCTTGGCCTGGTACAACTCGAGACCGAGGATGGCGTCCCTTCGCAGGAACCGCTGCCTTTTGATCAGATCGTGACCACACTACCCCGTGTGCAAAGTATGCCCGATGACAGCAAATCGGAAATTCGCCGCCTCAAGGGATTGATCAATCGCCTGGGGCCCATCAACCCCGAGGCTCAGGCCGAATACACCGCCACCCAAGAACGCTTTGATTTTCTGTCGCAGCAGACGCAGGACCTGGAAGAGGCCTCGGCACAACTGACCAAGGTCATCAGCGAACTGGATGAGCTGATCGATCAGGAATTCCGGCGCACATTCAAGGCCGTAAGCAAGGCATTCACGCATTACTTCACGCGTTTGTTTGGGGGAGGGACGGCTAAACTCGAGCTCACGGATCCCGACGACATCACAAACACCGGGGTCGAGATCATCGCCCGCCCCCCCGGCAAACGCCCCCACAGCCTCTCTGTGCTATCGGGTGGCGAACGCGCCCTGACAGCGACGGCCCTGATCTTCAGCATTCTCAGTGTGAACCCCACCCCCTTCTGCGTGCTCGACGAGATCGACGCCGCCCTGGACGAGGCCAATATCAACCGGGTGCGCGAGGTACTGAGTGAGCTGGCGCGACAAGCGATTCGTGGTGATCACGCATAACCGCGGCACGCTGGAAATCGCCGACACCATTTACGGCATCAGCATGGGCACGGACAGCGTCTCGCAGACCTTATCTTTAAGATTGGACAACGGCAAGCTCAAAGAAGCAGCCTGATGGGTGGGGTGTGTGGGGCAGCCTGAGCGCTAAACCAGATGGCTGGAAGAATAAGCATGGCTGTCCAGACGCCTGCGCAGCTCAGTCGGATAAACCGATCAACTCACGGGCCTGCGATACCAGATCATCCGCCCGATAGCTATTTCCTGCTTGCAGGGTCTGCCCGGCTTGCTGCAGAAAATCACGCGCTGTGGATACAGTGGTCGGATTGAGACTGGTATCGGTTTCCAGTTTCTGTTGTAATTCTACAGCCCGCTGTGCTAGTTCTAGCCGATACGTTGCAGCTATTTCTGTGCGTCGCCAGTCAAATGCTGTCTCAAACCAACGTTGCACCAAATCATCCGATTGCCAATCCAATTGCGCCAAGAGAGGTATCGTCGCCTCCCAGACATCCAACACTTTTTCCGCGTCACGTAAATCACTGCCAAACGAGTAAAAATGCCAGCCCGCGAAATCATTCATTACCGATATTGGCATCTCCCAGCCCAACGGTTCAATTCGCTTTCTCAAAGTCTCGGCATCCTTCCAGGCTACACCTCGACGACCGAGCAACGCCTTGCCCTGGTCATTCAACACCCGATTCTTCCATAACCTCCGCAACTGCGTTCTCTTTTTCTTGTTCTTGACTTGTTTCAACAACTGTTCGAAATACGAATAGCTATCAGCTCTCAACGTCGAGGATTTTTCATTGACGCCGATAGTATCGGCAAATGCACGATTCGCCGCCTGTAATTGCTTCAATCCGACTAGCTTAACTAGCCGCGCAATCGTTGTGTACGATTTAGCATAACCGTAGGTTTCGATATCTTCAGCCTCATCTGTTTGCACTCCCACATGCTGCCAATCCTGCAAGGGCCTTTTGATGGTGTCTTTACGGGGCATAGTGTCGGGTGGCTCTCCCGGATCCATCTGCAACTGCCGAACTGTTTCCCTTGCAGCCCACTCTGCCCACCCCTCCGTTAACCAAACAGAATCAAAGGGCCCTGACCACAAATGAGCGCCTTCATGAACAGTAATGAATCGAGTAGCTGATGGGCGGAGGTGTATCGTATCTTCATCATCAAGGAAGCCAGCGTAACCGAAAGTTTCGGCATTCATGGACATTACGACCTCAAGTTCCCCAGATCCCGGATACTGAAATCCCATGACCTGCTCCAGCACTGGCAAAGCTCGACTCAAAACCTTCACGATTTTTTGAGACCAAGCTTCTTCTCCCTCTACGTAGCGTACCCGGATTCGCAAGTCCTGTGCCTGCATGGGGATAGGATCAGAAAGCAACTCCAATTCTTCCGCTGGTTTTGACACCTCAAATGTAATTTTGTCACCTACGGGCTGAGAGGACACGCCGCTCTGGCAAATCACATGGCCAAGTTCGTCGTCGCTGCTCACTACACATAAATCAGTATCGACAGAAACATCGTAGCCGTTGGGGAAATTAAGTATGAACTCACTATCAGACAACCAATCCGTATCCCTTATTTCGTATCCGGGGATACTCACCACATTCTGAGAAATATAAAAAGGTGACTGCTCATTTTCTATCGTATAACTCAATT
>JAADGC010000116.1 GCA_013152585.1 Chloroflexota bacterium | reverse complement strand
CTACCCCCGCCGCGCCCGGCGTCGTGCCTGACCCCGTTTGGCCCCGGTCAGATGGCGAGTCGCGTGATGCGGCTAACGCTTGTCAACGCCACAGCACTTGACGCCCTCGTGTCCTGGGCTGCCCCCTTTGGGGCTCAGGGCAACGCCTGCTTCATGTACAGATCGTCCAGCTCGAAGCCCAGCTTACGATAATAGTTGCGCGTGCCGATGGCGGCGATCACAGCCAGCTCGCGATAGCCCTCGGCATAGGCGATGCGCTTGGCCTCAGCTACCAGGCGTGTGCCCAAACCCGCATGTTGTGCCTCGCCCTGGCTGTTCGTGCCGATCTTCAGCGCCGGGCCATAGACATGCACTTCGCGAATCATTGCCGCCTGTTTGATTTCGGCAAGGGACACCACCTCTGGCGTATGGGGCAACGATAGGCGCAAGAAGCCTGCTACTTTGTCATCGGGCGTGATGAAACTGATAAATAGCTCGCGGTTGATGTCCGTCTCGTAGGGCAAAATGTGCAGCCGCAATTGTTCCGGGCTTACTTCCTGGAGCCGTACCTCGCGGCAGCGGATGCACTGGCAATGCAGTTCGTGCTGGGCCATGTATTCATGCACAAGCTGACGCAGATTGGTCTTTTTGTTGCCTTCCACGATGTTGGGCGAAGGAATATCGCGGAAGACACGGTTGATGCGGGTGTAGCGGGGAACATGGACTTTGCAGCGGGCGATCAGGGCCACAAGGTCTTGTTCGCTATAGGGTTGATACAGGCCTTTGAGATAGTACTGACGGTAGAGTTCTGTCTCTTCCAACAACGAGTTGGGATAGATTTTCAGTTCGTCCGGCCGGATGGCGGGATCAGACCACAGGCGCTGAAAATCCTCGTAGTCGCTTTCCAGGGTGTCGCCCAGCAGATTGGCCATCCAGTGCACCACGATCTTGAACCCGGCCCCGCGCAGCGTACGCACAGCCTGCCGCATCTCTGCCACCGTGTGCCCGCGTTTGTTCATCTGCAAAATGCGATCATCCAGACTCTGCAAGCCCAACTGCACCTTGGTCACGCCCAAACGCCGCAGATGGGCGACCTCGCGGGCGCTGACGGCATCGGGGCGGGTTTCGATCACCGTGCCCACGTTGCGATGAGGAGCGCTTTCGTTGTACACTTGCGCCTCGGCCAGCGTTGGGGAATCAACACCATTCATGGCGTCCAGACAGCGCTGCACAAACCATGCCTGATAATCGCGGGGATAAGCCGACCACGTGCCACCCAAAATCAACAGCTCCACCTTGGCGGGCGTATGGCCGATGGCCTGCAAGCTGCGCAAGCGTGACGACACCTGCCGGTAGGGATCAAACTCGTTTTGCAGCGCCCGCAGCGCCCCTGGCTCGTCGGGCACATAGCTTTTGGGCATCGTGTCAAAGGTGGGGCAAAAGAGGCACTCGCCGGGACAGGGGAAGGGCTTGGTGAGCACCGTCACCGGCGCCACGCCCGAATGCGTGCGCACCGGCTTGCGCTGTAGTCGTTGCCGTAAAGCCCGGCTCTCTGGTATTTTGGCCGCGGCCACCATCTGCAAATAGCCGTCGTATAATTCCGATTTGGAAAAATGTCGGCCCGTTTCCCGCGCATATCGATTCACGATGCGCAAATACGCATCGTTACCGAGATCGGGCTGGGCGGCCAGGCGCTGCAGGATGGTAAGCAGCAATGTTTCATCCGTTTCGATAAAGAGGTGCCGACCTTCGGCGTTCGACCATTTTCTGAGGGTGAGCTGGGGCATGGATAGGACTCGCGGCCACAAGACCGCAGGGAATGCAAAGGAGACTTTTGGGCTCGAAAAGACCCCCACGGAGAATGGAAAAGGGTCATCGCGGGAGATCGGGCCTCTCGTCAACGCCTGCCGACGCCAGCATTCCGGCAAATGAACCTGCGTTGTCTGGCCAGCGCTCGCACCAACATCAGACCGTGATGGGTTATCAAAAGGGCGCCGAAAATGGTAGAATAACCGCGATGAAGGAAACCGTTCAGCAACGACTGTACCAGATCAACCAGGCATTTTACGAACAATTTGCCGACGCTTTTGCGGCGACACGTTACGGCATGCAGCCGGGCTGGAACCGCATTATACCGCATTTTCCCACCCCTTGTCAGGTGTTGGACCTGGGCTGCGGGAACGGACGCTTTGCCCATTTTTTGGATCAGCGTGCACTGCGGGTGCAGTACACGGGCGTGGATGGGTGTCAGGCGTTAATCGCTATTGCCCGGGCGCGAGCTGCCGACCTCACCCGCATATCCGTCCGTTTCCACACGACCGATCTCGCCCGCACCGGCTGGGAAGAGCCCTTTCAGCATCAATTCCACGTGGTGGTGGCGCTGGCCGTGCTGCATCACATCCCCGGCGAGGCCGCCCGCACCGCCTTCCTGCAGGCCGCCCGCTCGTGCCTGACCCCCGGGGGCATCCTTGTTCTTTCCAACTGGCGCTTCACGCACAATGCCCGTATGCGTCGCAAAATCGTGCCCTGGGACACCGTGGGCTTACGCCCGCAGGATGTGGATGCCGACGATTATCTTCTGGACTGGAAGGCAGGTGGTCAGACCGGATACCGTTATGCCCACCAGACCGACACCGCCGAAATTCAGGCCCTGGCCCAGGCTGCCGGCTGTGTGGTTATCGAGCAGTTTCAGGCCGATGGCCGCGAAGGTGACCTCAGCCTTTACAGCCTGTTGCGGCCCCTGCCGACGGAGTAAGCCATGCGTGTAGTCATGTTGTCCAAAGCCTGCATCGTCGGCGCCTATCAGCGCAAGTTGGAGGAAATCGCCCGTTTTGTCGATGTCGAGCTGACGGTTTTGACCCCACCTTCGTGGCAGGATAGCCGCGGCCAACAGTTTTTGGAGCGGGTTTTTACACAGGGTTACGAACTGCGCCCCACCCCCATCCGTTTCAACGGCCATTTTCATTTGCACTACTATCCCCGCCTGGCGACCGAACTCAAAGCCCTGCGCCCTGACATTTTTCATATCGACGAAGAACCATACAACTTCGCCACGCGCCATGCCATGCGTTTGGGGCGACGCCTGGGGATTCCCGCCCTTTTCTTTAGCTGGCAGAATCTCAACCGTCGCTATCCCCTGCCCTTCCGCTGGTGGGAGAAGTACAATTATCATCATGCGGCGTTTGCCATTGCCGGCAACCACGCCGCCACGCAGATTTTGCGGGCCAAAGGCTACGACGGCCCCGTTCGTGTCATCCCCCAATTTGGGATTGACCCCGGGCTGTTCTCTCCCCCTCAGACCCGGCCCTCGCGGCCCTTCACCATTGGCTATGCCGGCGGCCTGCTCCCCGAAAAAGGGCTGGCTACCCTGGTGGCTGCCTGTGCCCGCTTGCGAGGGGCCTGGCAGTTGCAGCTATTGGGCAGCGGCTCGCAGCAGAATAATCTGGAAACCCAGGCACAGCACTTGGGCATTGCTGATCGAGTCGTCTGGCCGGGGAAATGGCCTTCCACCCGCATGCCCGAGTTTTATCGGGGGCTCGATGCCTTTGTATTGCCTTCACGCACCCGTCCCAACTGGATGGAGCAATTTGGCCGCGTGTTGATCGAAGCAATGGCTTGCGGCGTGGCCACCCTCGGCTCCGACAGTGGTGAAATCCCGCATGTCCTGGGCGACGCAGGCATCGTCTTTGCGGAAGGGGACGCTGGCGCCCTGGCAGCCCACCTGCAACGCTTGCTGGATGAACCAGAGCAGCGCCGCCAGTGGGGAGAACGTGGTCGTAGCCGGGTGTTGGCGCATTATACTCAGCAACACATTGCCGCTGCCACGTATCAGGTTTACAAAAGCATGCTGGAATCGGTGTCTGGCTGAGCACAAAGATATTTCAGCTCTTTTGGATTTCGTGGGGAGATCAATTCTGCCTTTCTGAGACGCGGTTGAACCGATATTCCCTATGAAAGCTGTTCTCTGAGGGCCAATAAAAAGAGAACCAGGTCTAAACGTCCTGGTTCTCTTTGGGATTGACAGCGTTGAGGTCAGCGGGAGCCTGGCGAGAGGCGAAGGGGTTATTCTTCTTCTTCTTCCTCGTCGCGGTCGGTGACAAGCTCGGGCTCACTTGCGCCAACCTCATCCTCTTCAAACTCTTCATCCTCGGCCAGTTTGCGCGAAATCGTGAGACTGATCACGAGATCATTGAGGTTTTGTAAGACCTTGACGCCTTCAGGAACCGGCAGGTCCGAAACCTTGATGACATCGTCCAGCGTTTCCAGTTTGTCAAAGTCGGCAATAAATGCTTCGGGAATCTGCATGGGTAGACATTCGATTTCGACCACATCGAGGTGGTGGATAAGGACCGCACCGGCTTTGAGAGCCAGAGATTCGCCTTCGAAACGCACGGGGACTTCGGTACGGATAACCACGCCCATCTGAACTTCGTAAAAATCGGCATGTAGCAGGCTGCGGCGGGTGGGGTGCCGCTGTACTTCGCGCAGCAACACGAAGAGCGACTTTTTTTTCAGCCCGTCCAGTTGCAGCAATTGGCTGGCAGCCCCCTGGCGCAACAGGCGTACCAAATCAATTTCTTTGAATTGAATCGGCGTTGCCGCATTGCCTTGTCCGTAAATGATGCCGGGAACCATTCCCTGGGCGCGCACCAATTTGACGGTGCTGCCAGTGTGGATCCTCGGTTCAATACTTAACACATAGTCCATGGATCATCGCTCCTCGTAGGTGATAATTAGCTATTTGAGTCAGAAGATTGGTTGCGTCCAAGCAGCCAGTTGAGCAGACTAAAGACAACGCCTAATGCTGCGCCCAGCATGAGGGCTGTTTTGTTGTCGAACAACGTTTGCACGTTGCCCTGCACATCGCCGGCAATCAAAAACGCTACCCGGGTATCTTGGGCATGAATTTCATCCCCCATAATAATCCCGACAGAGGCATTACGGAGATCGACGCCCTCGGCCATAATCACGCCGATGCCGCCTTCCTGGATGCTGACGGAATCCGCTTCGATCACACCAACGCCACCCTGCATAATAACCACGTCTTCGGCGTCGATGCGTTGGGCGCCACCTTGCGAGATGGTGACTTCCTCAGCATTGACAGTTTGGACTCCGCTCTGGGAGATTTCGACCTTCTCGGCATTCACAGTGTCCGGCTGATCGGCAGAGGTATCTTGTTGGGGAGGGATTGCATGGCCATTGGCGCCATGTTGAAGGTGTTCTTCGGAATTCATAAGGGGATAGCCTGTAGAGAAAGCTTGAATGCAACAGCCCCCTATTTTAGTTTGCTTTGTCGCAAATCGCAAGTTATTGTGCCCTCAAAACCAGAGTCGGACCATGGTTGCGCATTGACAGCATCTTGCCATCATGCTATTATCCCTGTGGTTGTCCTTACGAATGGAAGAAGTGCCCATGAAGCTATTTTTCTGCGCCCCAACTGCAATTTTAGCCCTCTTTTTGCACCTGGAGTCTGGCGAAAATAGAACTCACGGCTTATCAACGCATTTTTTGACCCGAATTACCCGAATGAGACGAATTATTTACCAAATTTTTCGTGAAAATTCGTGTCAAAAAGAAGAAACACCAAAGTCCAGTTGCTACTGACACGGAGCACCCTCTCCGTGTCGCTGTTTTTTGGGGAGACCTTGTTATGACTAAGTATATTTTTGTTACAGGCGGTGTGGTCAGTGGTTTAGGTAAAGGCGTTACTGCCGCCGCCATTGGTCGCCTGCTGCGCAGCCGGGGCATCAGAATCGCCGGCCAAAAGCTCGATCCTTATCTGAATGTCGATCCCGGCACCATGAGCCCTTATCAACACGGCGAGGTCTTTGTCACCGATGACGGGGCCGAAACGGATTTGGATCTGGGACATTATGAACGTTTCACCAATGTCAATGTCACGCGTTCCAGCAATGTCACCAGTGGCCAGATCTACGCAGAGGTGATCGCGCGCGAGCGCCGGGGCGATTATCTGGGAGGCACCATTCAGGTGATTCCCCACGTCACCAACGAGATCAAACGCCGGATCGGCATGGTGGTGAAGGATACCGAGGCCGATGTCGTGATCATCGAGGTGGGGGGCACAGTGGGAGACATCGAAGGCCTGCCGTTTTTGGAAGCCATCCGCCAGATGCGCAAAGACGCCGGCCGTGAAAACACGCTATACATTCATCTTACGCTTTTACCGCATCTGGCTGCCACAAATGAACTAAAAACCAAACCCACGCAGCACAGTGTGCGCGAATTGCGCGGCATTGGCATTCAACCCGACGTCATCTGCTGCCGCTCTGATGTGTCGGTCGATGTGAAAGTGCGCGAAAAAATCGCCCTGTTTTGCGACGTAGATGCGCTGGCGGTTATCCCCCTGGTTACGGCCAAAAGCATTTATGACGTGCCACTCACGCTGGAAGCTTACGGCCTGGGCGACTTTTTGATGGAACGCTTGCATTTGCAAGGGCATGCCCCTGAGCTTGACGGCTGGCGTCATCTGGTGCAGCGTATTCATCAGGAGAAGCCACATGTGCGCATCGGATTGGTGGGCAAATATGTGTCGCTGCAGGATGCCTACATGAGCGTGCGTGAGGCGCTGTTCCACGCCGCCGTGGACCAGAATTATCAGGTCGATATCGACTGGATCAGCTCTGAGGATTTAGAGAAAGGGCGGGGTTTGGAACGCTTGCGGGCGGTAGATGGCATTGTGGTTCCGGGCGGATTTGGTTATCGCGGTGTCGAGGGTAAAATTGTGGCCGCCCGTTATGCCCGCGAACATGGTGTGCCTTACCTGGGCCTGTGTTTGGGCATGCAGGTGATGTGCATTGAATTTGCCCGGCATCTTTATCAAACCGATTCCCCCAACAGCACCGAATTCGACCCCGCTACCAACTATCCGATTATTGCTCTCATGGCCGATCAGCGCACCATTGTCGACATGGGCGGCACCATGCGCCTGGGCCTGTATCCGTGCCTGTTGCAGCCCGGAACCCACGCCGCCGCCGCGTATGGCGTCGACAGGGTCGATGAGCGGCATCGCCATCGCTGGGAGTTTAACAACGCCTTTCGTCACGACTTTGAGCAAGCGGGCATGATACTTAGTGGTCTCAGTCCTGATAACCGGCTGGTGGAAATCGCAGAGCTCAAGGACCATCCCTTTATGGTGGGAAGCCAGTTTCATCCCGAATTCAAGTCTCGACCCGACCAGCCACATCCCTTGTTTGTGGCCTTCATCCGGGCGGCCGTTGCCCGCCGCCAACCTGCTCCGTAAAGAGTCCTAAACCCGCCGCAGCCATGATGCTGCGGTTCCCACTTTACTGCGGCGCTTTCTGCACCGTCGAAGGCAAAGGCAGCGCGCTCAAACTGCTGATGATAGCCACCAGCGCCATCCCCCGCAACACGACTGCCAACCCTATCTGATCACTCACCCAACCGGCTATGGTGGCGCCCACCGCCCCGCTGGCAAAGATGAACCCCAGCGTCAGTCCCGAAGCCAGCGCCTGCCGCCCGGGCAGCAATGCCTGGGCCATGACCACGGTCACGCTGAAGCCCGCGCCCGTGAGGAAACCGATGAGAAAGATGAGGATGTGCAGCCAGGGGGGAGCCGCCTGCAGGTAAAACCACAGGGGCAGCGCCGCCAGCAAGAGGCTGCCCGCCACCACTTTGCGGCGGCCAATGCGATCGGCCAGCTTGCCGCCCACCACATTGCCGATGGCGCTGCCGATCATCAGCATGGATGCAGCCACCCCATAACTGCCCGGCGTCCAGCCCTGATCCTGGAGGAATTTGGGCAAAAAAGTGGTGGTCGTGGCCTGGACGGTCATGCGGGTGAAAAGCAAGAAGGCGAAGAGCAGCAGCACCAGCGGACCAAAGCCACTACGGGCGGAGGACGCAGCCGGGGCGTCGTGTTTGGCAGGGTGATCGTGGGGGGTGGGGTTGAACCACAAAGCAATAGTGGAGACCAGGGTCATTGCCGCCAGTCCCAGCAATCCTACCTGACCCCAGCTAGGCCCCGGCCATGGCCGGGCCCATGCCCAACCCGATCTGCCCGAACAGGAAGAACACGGCGGTGGCTGCCGCTGCCTGATGCACAGACGTTTTGCCGGCAATCAGGGTGCCCTGGGGATGGTAGGCGGCGGAGCCGATGCCAATGCAGATCAAGAAGAACACCGCCTGCCAACCAGGACTAAGCGCAGCCAGAGCGTAGAAGAGCGCCATCCACAGTAATCCGCCTATCCCGAACCAGCGAGTGCCATAGCGATCGGCCAGCCAGCCGAAGATCGGTTGCAGGATCGAGCTGATCACGGTTTGGATGGTGACGATGAGGCCGATGGCCGTGTTGCTCAGCCCCAGCGACAGGCTGAACAGGGCCAGGAGCATGGGCATCGTACTGGCGAGCACATCAACGGCGAAGTGGCCAAGGGCATTGGAGAGATAGGGGCCCTGACGCAGGTAGGTTGGCAATGGGAGGGGACGAATGCGCATTGGGGTCTATCTCTTGCGATCCGGAGTGATATCGACGGCGATGACTGGCCGTGTAGGGGGAATCAAGCGGTGAGGAGAGGGCTATGCAGCCATTGGGCCATGTTTGAGAAGAGCAAGGGGATCAGGAGCTTGCTCCCGATTATACGCCCCGGTGTATACAGATGCAATCAGGTTGCTGGGAGCGGAGCGTCTTGTGCTAGAATGACGCCACCAACGCCCACGTAGCTCAGTGGATAGAGCACCTGCCTCCGGAGCAGGGTGTCGCAGGTTCGAATCCTGCCGTGGGTACACAAACGCCGGTGGGCACCCCGACGTGCCGCCACGAAGCTCCAGTCTTAGCCCGATTGGAGCTTTTTTGCAAAGAAGTCTTCATGAGCGCTAGCGAAGTCGCGCCTCAAACCGACAAGAAGCCAACGCTGATAAGGCGGTCATGTTTTAACGCAGAGGCACCGAGAAAAAAAGAGCCCTTTGTGATCTGCATCGGTGGTGCGGAACGCCCGACGATGAATCGCAGGGCACCAAAACGGCGCCCCTTCGGCTATGCACCGGACATGCTTTGCGAGAGGTCCTCTTGGCTCTGGCTCAGCACTCAAGATGCTGGCGGTTGCGCTGCGGCCATGGGGGCATAGGGGAAATATGTGTGCGTCCATTGCATCGGGTCCACGGCAATGCCGCCCACCCGCACCTCCCAGTGCAAATGCGCCCCCGTCGACAGGCCCGTCGTCCCCACCAGGCCAATCTGCTCCCCCCGCTTCAGACGTTGCCCCACCTGCACATCGATTTGCGATAGATGCCAAAAGCTGGAGGTCACGCCCTGACCGTGGTCCAGGATGACCGCCCCCCCGCGCACATCCAAGGGCTCCGCCAGCACCACGATGCCCTGCGCCGGGGCGGTAATGGGCGTTCCCTCCGGCGCCCCCCAGTCGGATCCGGAATGGAACGAGTTCACCGGGCCGCCGTTGTAGCTGCGCCGGGTGCCATAAGGCGACGTGCGCTGAAAGCCCTCGCCAATGGGAAAGCGGAAGGCTTTGCGCCACAATCGCCGTTCGCTCAATAAATCCCACACCGCGTGCAGCTTGATCAACTCTGCCTGCACGCGCTTGGGGGTCAGCAAGGCGCTTTTATCGGGTGGCAGAACAATGTACTGCGTCTCGTAGCTGCCGGCTTCTACCGGCACCACGCTTTGCACCGTGGCCTCGGGCACCTGCGCCTTGATTCCGTAATTCCCCGGTGGCAGCAGGGCACCCGTCGGCATCAGCGCCCGATAATGGTATCCTTTTGTTGTCCGGCCCACATAGAAAAAGTGCAGCGGGGTTTGATCAAAAAAGCCGTCGGGCCGCTCCTTGTGGCTGAGTACAAGCTCCACCACGCCCGTCTGACCCTGAATGATCACCGGGCTGTGCCGGAATGCCAGGATGGGATCAGGCCAGGCGGCCGGGGACAGATCGGGGATGAATATTTCCGGTTCCAGCGCAAAATACTGCGCTCGCATTCCCTGATTGAGCACCAGCAGATCATTTGGCAGTACATTTATCTTGGCGGCCAACGACAAGAGCGTCTCGTCGGCCTGCATCTGGTACGTTATGGCGCCCGCGGGCAGGGAGGGCGTGACGACCGGCACCGCCAGTTTTTGCCCCACATAAATCAGGTCGGGGTTCGTCAACTGATTGGCCTCCATCAGGGCCTCGGGCGTGATCCCCAAGCGTTCACTGATCCCCACCAGCGTGTCACCCGCCTGTACCTCATAAATGCGAGGGGTAGGCCCCTCTTGGGCTGCGGCCGACCTTGGCTGCCAGGCGAAGAGCATCACCAGAGCCAGCGAACACCAGAGCGTGAGCCGGAACAAGGACGACAAAAAGGGAAGGGAACGGGACATGGGTGTTCTCCGGGGAGGGCTTGCGCCTGCATTGTACTCCGGGCAGGTCTGGCTCACAAGTTTACAAGAGGGTGCTGCAAGGCAAGGTATTCTGGAATGCTCACTAAACCAGCTCTTCGCCTGCGCCCGGCCCCCCGATTTGCCGCCACAGCCGACAGGCATTATCATGGCTGCATCATCAATCACTCCAAGGAGGCAGTGTACGCATGAACCGTCAAGACGGTCCATTTTCCTATCAGCGGGTTCTGATAACGGGGGGGGCAGGATTTATTGGCTCACACGTGGTGCAACGCATGTTGGCGACCGCAGCCGAGGTGGCTGTGGTCGATAACCTCAGCTTCGGGCAAAAGGACTGGCCGCCATCGACGCACGAGCGCCTTCATTTCATCACTGCCGACATCCGTGACACTTCCACGCTGGCGCAGCATTTTCAGGCTTTCCGGCCGGACGCCGTCATCCATCTGGCTGCCATCCACTTTATCCCCTACTGCAATCAGCACCCCACCGAAGCGGCTGATGTCAACATCATGGGCACGCAACAGGTGCTGCGTTGTTGTGAACTGGTGCAACCCCGGGCAGTCTTCATTGCCTCCACCGCCGCCGTGTATCCCATCCGCGACGAGGCCAACAGCGAAGAGATGTCGACCGGCCCCACCGACATTTACGGCATCAGCAAGCTCACCGACGAATGGCTGGCCGAGTTATTCCATCGCCGCACCGGCCTCCGCACTATTATCGGCCGCTTCTTCAACGCCTACGGCCCCAACGAAACCAACCCCCACGTCATTCCCGAGATCGTGCGCCAACTGCTGGCCGGGCAGCGCCAACTGGTACTGGGCGACATTCGCCCCCAGCGCGACTTCATCCATGTCACTGATCTGGTGCGGGCTGTCGAGCTGCTGCTGCAAGCTCCGGAGCCGGATTTCGGCATCTTCAACATCGGCACCGGCGTCGAATACTCTGTAGCCGAGATACTGCGAATATGCGAACAAATCCTTGGCGAAACGATCCAGGTCATACCCGATCCCGCCCGCTTCCGCAAAGTTGAACGCATGCACCTGCGGGCTGATAGCCACAAATTGCAGCAATTGACCGCCTGGCAGCCGCAGGTCGACATGCGCAGCGGTCTGCAGGAATTGCTCCTGGGAGACAGATCATGATGCTCATTAGCCACGGACGCGTCTTCACTTTTGGCGCCGATCCCCAGTATTTTGCCGACGGCGCCGTCCTCATCGAGGATGACACCATCCGGGATGTGGGCGACAGCGCTGCTTTGGAGCAAGCCTATCCCGACGCCGAACGCCTTGACGCCAACGGCATGTTGGTCATGCCGGGGTTGATCTGCGCTCACACCCATTTTTATGGCGCCTTCGCCCGCGGCATGGCTATTCCCGGCCCCCCCATGAAAGGCTTTACCGAGATCCTGGAGCGCTTGTGGTGGCCGCTGGATCGTTCTCTCGATGCCGAAGGCGTGCGTTATTCGGCCCTCACACCCCAGATCGATGCCATCCGCTATGGCGTCACCACCTTGCTCGACCATCATGCCAGCAATCGTTTTATCGATGGCTCGTTGGATGTGATCGCCGAGACCGTGCTGCAAACCGGCCTACGGGTTTGCCTGTGCTACGAGGTCACCGATCGCGATGGTGCCGAAGTCGCACAATCCGCGAAAACGTGCGCTTTTTGCAAAAGACGCGTAGCCAGCCGCATCCCCGGTTGGCAGCCTCGTTTGGCTTGCACGCCGCCCTCACCGTGGGCGATGCCACGCTCGACCAATGTGTGGCTGCAGCCGAAAGCCTGGGCGAGGTGGGTTTTCATGTGCACGCGGCCGAGGGCACAGCAGACCGCGAGCATTCATTGGCTACCTACGGCCTGCGCACCATCGATCGTCTGGCCCAGCACGGCGTCCTGGGCCCGCACAGCATCATCGTCCACGCCATCGACATCGATGCCTGGGAGATGGCCCTGTTGCGCGAAACCGGCACCTGGGTCAGCCATCAGCCCCGTTCCAACATGAACAACGCCGTGGGCGTGACGGACGTGCCCGCCATGCTGCGGGGGAATATGAAACTGGTTTTGGGCAATGATGGCTTTTCCAACGACATGCTGGAAGAGATGCGGGTGGCCTATTTGTTGCACAAAGCCGCCAGCCACGATCCCCGCACCCTGCCCGCCGACCAGCTCGTCCACTTTGCCACCGCCAACAATGCCGCCCTCGCCGGCCAGTTCTTCCACCGCACCCTGGGCGAGCTCAGCCCCGGCGCTGCCGCCGATGTCATTCTTGTCGATTACGACCCCCCCACGCCGCTTAGCATCGACAATTTGCCCTGGCACATGATCTTTGGCTTCGATGGTCGCAAGGTCGATACCACCATCGTGGGCGGAAAAATCCTCATGCGTCACCAGCAAATCGACCACCTCGACAGCGAAGGCATCGCCGCCCGCAGCCGTGAGGTGGCGCAACAAACCTGGGAGCGCTTTTGGGCACAATCATGACGATGTGGATCGAGCCCATTTCTCCTTAGTGAACGTCCAAAAGAGGCCCTTTCGTTGTGCTCTCGCCGACCGGTGAAGTTTACCTTTTTATGCGGGTAATAAGTGTTGGTCCCGGCGATGACCGACATCGGGGCCGCACATTGGAAATGTGCGTCTCAAGGGGCCAAATCCCCGCAGGGATTTGATGTGGTTAAGCGGGGGCTGAAATCCCTGCGGGGATTTCGAATGATGAGATGGCGGATCGAATTCGCCGCTGCCTGTCATTCTGAACGAGTTCTAGAAGCCAACACACATCAAAGAGACACGTATCTTGACGACGAAATGGCCATCGCCAAGCCGAGTCCAGCGAAGAATCTCGCCTTTCATGGGCGGTGTGCCGTCCCGCCGATTGAAATCGGGCTTTTTAGGCGCTTCGCGCCGGAGGTCGGCCTCCGCCGACCGATCTTGTCAGCAGCGGCTCGCTATCGCGGCGC
>JAADGC010000207.1 GCA_013152585.1 Chloroflexota bacterium | reverse complement strand
AGGTTGTCATCCATGCGGCCAGTATAACGCATATCGCCGTCGGGCAAAAGAGGTCGTTCCGCAGCGGATTATTCCCCGCATAGCTGTAGCGATTCAGGCTCTGCGGGTTGCCGGGGGGTGAGGATCGATGGTCGGGGATCGCCACGCTGGCCGAGGATTTCGCAGAACATACCTTCAGTGCAAGACGTATGGCAGGTGGATGCGCACAAATTAATCGAGTTAAGCGCTCCAATTAGCAGGGATGTGCCAAGTAGCCAACATGACCAAGGACCTTTGAGCTTTGGTCGTCCATCGGCATTCGATGCACTGTCTACAACCAGTCTCAGATTGAGATCACGAGCTCAAAAAGAGTAGGCTGGAATTGTTTCATTCAGGCCAGGCCACGGCACGAATTCTTCCGCATACGCCTCTGCGGTTTCTCTAGATGTGAAGTGGCGAATATTCATGAGATATGCAGATATATCGCCAGGTAGAAAAAATACCGCTTCCACGATACGGATTTCTGGAGTAAGAATCGCATTATCGAGCTGCTCTCGCTCAAATCTACCTAAGAGTAAGATACCTTTGGTGGGGTAGAAAAACTGATACCAGTGAAATGGCGATTCACCATCAAAGGAAGCCCTAACAAGAATAGGTTCTCCACAGTCCAATAAAGCTTGCTTAAGGCTGAGCTCAAATGGCAAAGGTGCTTGGATCGCAATAACAACACCATCATGGACCAGCATTGTGCCGTTACGTCGGGCTGGTATGCCCGCATATTGTTGCCAGACGACAGTGGCTTCTGCGCCCTCTATTTCACTGGTAATGTACTCTATGGATCTACCGTCCACAAAAGACAGCGTACCGAGAATCTCTATAGCTGTACCGACATCTGTAGTCCCAGGAACGATTCCATACCAACTAGATGAACATAGTTCGTAGCTGGCAAATGGTGCTTGTGAGGGGGGAATGCATGCACTAAATAAAGTTGCAAAAGCCATTGCCACATTTATAACCAATATCTGGCATTTGGTTGGCCCTGTGCTCATCGTACCCCTCCAAGATCAACAACCAGTTCTGAGATATAATCGCGTCGAATTTGACCGGCTTCTGTATTCCCTAACCGATTAGGGTTATAAATCCAAAGTAACCAGCTTTCAGCAAAGTCCTCTAATCGATCGGTTTTACCATATTCGGTGAAGGAAGTGTTTGGCGAGACCATCTTTTCCATCCGTGATGAAGCAGAATGGCTACGATAGTCAATAATATGACCGACTTCATGTACCGGAGTTTCCTCCCACATGTCGTCAAAGAAGTGGATGGAAGACTTGGGGAAAAGACTGCCTAGCTTTGGAAATGATACACCTCCTGGCGCGTCAGTTGTTTGATGATAAATCTGAAACGCAGTAATCGCTGGGTGTATATGGAAATACAACTGGTTACCCTTTTCATCGACGTATTCGAATGGCTTATTATTTGGCCACCGCACAAAGCGTGTACCACCGACCATCTTCGATACCCAGGCATCGTCCTGTTTTCGAGCACTCAATTCCTTACCGATCCGCTCAGTCATCGTCTCCATTCCTTCATAGACCAGCCATTCGTTCTCTGTCTCCCAGGGACCGGTCATGGATATGCCCCACTTGTCTCCCAATCCTGCCAGGTGGCGAGTTTCGGCATCGGTTTTGACCACGCAGTCCATGTCTTCACAGTATCCATGCCCGCTCGGGTCCGTATACCGCACCGGATTGTTGCGCACATAGCTGTACCGGTTCAGGCTCTGCGGGTTGCCGGGATTGGGCACGAGGGTGTCGGGCTGGGTGAAGCGGGTGAGGGTGGGGGCGTAGTAGGTCATTGGGCCAACGAAGTTATTCTAGAAACTCAAATGTGTCAAGGATTTTACCGAAAATTGCATCGGCCTCTTCCCATTTCCGTTTTATTACAATGATTTCCACTGCATAAACCCTTTCATTGTGGTTCATAGTAATGATACGTCCTTCATCCGTATCGTTCTCGTAGATTATTTCCTCGCCAGAATAGTCGCCTTTGCCTATTGTTACGCCTTTATGAGTGGCAATAATATAAGTCCGTCTATTATTATGCCGTATAAGCCATGCACCGAATGATGGATAATACTCAGTCTCGTTAGCGCTCTTATTGTCGCTATAGACTCTTAACTCTATTTCATCCAGTACAGGAAAATTCATGATAAATAGGTCAATGTATTTGCCTGTGGGAAGCTGGTAAATAGGAATACGGTACCAGGTCGCAGGATATGCCAGCGCAAATCCCGATTGTGGGTCTTCGACTCGTCGCCACTTACCAGCGTAGTACAGTTGTCGTCCACACAGAATCAAACCGCCTGCCAAAACCAACAAAGCATAAATGATTTTTCGTTTACTGAGCATTGAATTTTCCCCATAGTTTTTCCATTAGCATCCCATAAGGCGTGTATCGAAAAGTTAGCCCAACAGGTCCGCGGCGATTATTTCCAAACTCGGGATCGAAAAGGTAATTATCGATATCGACTGTTATGCTCCCATCTTCATGCCGTGTCGCGATCGGCATGTATTCGACAAGAGAAACATTTCCGGACACTTGCTCCCCGATAGCTGGACCCATTATGGTTGAATGGGCTAGTCTTGAACGAGTTGGATTATCGAAAGGATTGTAACTGTAAGAGACGCTTCCTCCTATCACACCTGGGCATGGATTTGCTTCGTTTTCTTGCACAAACATGTGCCCACTCGGGTCCGAATACCTTACCGGATTATTCCCCGCATAGCTGTACCGGTTCAGGCTCTGCGGGTCGCCCGGGTTCGGCACGATGGTGTCGGGCTGGATGAAGCGGCCGAGGGGAGGAATTCCGGTAGTGGTCATGGGATTAGGGAGAACGCCGGGCCGTTGCCGCTGGCCCGAGCGCCGTTCTCTCTCACCCATGATAGCAAACGCCCGCTTGCCGCGCCAACGGGCCATTTGCGGGCGGCTCGGACACGTTGGGGAGATTCATGAATTGCCCGTACGCGGGGCGAAGCGGGCCGAAGGTGGAGTCGCGTCGCTATGTGGTTGGGAAGGCGCTGATAGGTGAGGAAATGGGGGCATTATGTTGATGAGGAACGATAGAGGTGCAAAAGGCAGATCTGATCAGTACATCGGCCTGAAACTAGCCACGATCTCGTCAAAGATCGGTAAAAAATCCCAGAAGTCCCTATCTTGCGCCTGAAGTTTGATGATGATCATATCTTTCTCGCGGGCGATATAGACATCTTGATAGATATTGGTCGAACGATAGGTCCGCTTTGCCACCTCGTAACCATTCAACTCCGCTTGTTCGAACGAAATAATCGTTGCATTTCCAGATCGGAGTGTACCGCTTGCATACTGACCCCATCTAGCTACATTCTCTAAAGTTGGATTTATCGCCGCTTGGTAGTAAACCCTCATAAAAACAGTGCCGGCAAATCCGCGAGTAATCCTTAGCTTCACTGCTCTATTCCCTTTGAAGCCACTTTCACCATAAGTTTCTGCCAGCCATCCTGGTGGGTAGTCGAGCGAAAAACCATATAGTTCGTGCGTGACCGTTTTCCACTGATCTCGTGGGGCGCTTTCCGGCGGCGGTGAACTGAGGGCGTTTAGGAATCCGAATCCCAATAGAAACACCACCGCAAAGATTATTATACTTATCTGCCAGGGCAGGTCGATTTTCTTGCGCATCAGGAGTGTTCTCCAAAAATTCGCTTTAACTACGGGTGCCACGCCGAAGAAATAACCCCCCTGAAGTAGCGTAACATGCTGGGTATGTGAATATAGGGGTTGTACAGTCGTGACTCCGTAGGGTGTTCAAGATTGACCGTTAGAACTGGGCTTACGAATCTAGAGTATGATGCTTCCACTCGCTCATTTGCAGGCATACTAATTTCATCTGGATCTGCATCTTCTCCCCACTGAATACCTGGTCCATAGGCGGCAGAACCGCTGAGTGACCGAGACGGGCCGGCATAGTCCACCGCAATATCCTCGACGTTATAAATGTTGGCGAGCGCCGGCAGTCCTGGCTCCACATTGACAGACCACAGGCCATGGCCAACGCTTCCCCCCAGTCTGGATTCGTTCAGGCCGATCTGGAATCCTAGTTCGTACTTCAAGAACACAGTGTATGCAAGCGAGTTATTATCTGCAACGACCTCGATAGCGCCAGACACAGAGAAACTGAATGCCGGGGTGGTTACACTCGCGCCCAACGGCAGGCCAACACTCGTGGCACTGGGAATGGGTGTGCCGATAAGCCAGCCCTTTTGTGCATAACCTTCCGGGTAACGACAATCACTTAGAGAAGCCCCCGAATCGCATCTCTCCAATCCTGATATCCGCTCTACAAATTTATGTCCACTGGGATCCGTATACCTCACCGGATTATTCCCCGCATAGCCATACCGGTTCAGGCTCTGCGGGTCGCCGGGGTTGGGCACGATGGTGTCGGGTTGGATGCAGCGGGCGAGGGTGGGGTCGTAGCGGCGGGCGCCGTAGTAGTAGAGGGCAGTGACGCTGTCCCAACGCTGGCCGGTGTAGCGATAGGTGGTGTGCAGAGCGCCACTCTTGGCCCGCTTTTTGCCGTAAGGAAGGTACCACCAGGTGCCGACCACACTGCCGTTGCTCTGCACGCCCGGGGTCATGGTTGCCGTCGGCGTGGAGCTAGGTGTGGACGTAGAAACTTGTGCTAATTCAGATGTTAATCCACTCCTTGCCGCCACCGGCACCCCGCCACTCAACAACAGCCCCACAATCACCAACACATTCAGCCAGCGCATCATTTTGCGGCTACTTACGCGGGGGGGTAATTCCACAACGCATTTTCAGACTCCTTGGCAAACGCTTCGCCGCCGGACATGGTGCAAGAGAACCGCCCCCCTTTCGTCTGCGGTTCGGGCATGTCTGGCAGTAGGACAAAACAACCAATTGCATCTGTGGCGGGTGGAGCTGCCCCGGCATGGACGGCGCCGGGAAAGGGATCGCCAGCTCCAGACTCTGATGCTTCCAGTATAACGCAAAAGCGCGGTTTGTCAAGGGAGAAAATCGGCGAATCGGCGCGGGGGCGTCGCACATCAAAACACGACCTTTCACCACTCTGGGCATGACCTTGCACCTTTTTGGGGACACACCCAAAAAGTGCATGATAGTTGCTTCCCATTTTCAGATATGCTATAGTCTGAACGTGCGCCCGTATTGCCGCCGGCATCGGCCCACAACCATAAAAGATCCGCATTCTTTTTTCATCGAAGACACTTAACGAGGAGACTCAAATGTCAGCAAAAATCATTGATGGCAAGGCCATTGCCGCCACTATTCGCGGTGAAATCGCCGCCGAAGTGGAACAAATGAAAGCTCAGTTCGGTCGCGTGCCCGGTCTGGCCGCGGTGCTGGTGGGCGAGCGCAGAGACTCGCAAACCTATGTGAGGATGAAGAAAAAAGCCTGTGCTGAGGTCGGCATCACCTCTTTTGGCTATACATTGCCGGCCGATGTCAGCCAGGATGAATTGCTCAAGCTCGTGCAAGACCTGAATGCCAACCCCGACGTGCATGGTATCCTGGTGCAATTGCCCCTGCCCGACCACATCGACGACGAGACGATTTTGGGAGCTATCAGCATCGAAAAAGATGTGGATGGTTTCCACCCCCTGAACATCGGACGCCTGTCCATGAAGCGCCGGGCCCCGCTGTTTGTGCCCTGCACCCCGCGCGGCTGCATCGAATTGCTGGACCGCTCCGGCATCGAAATCGAAGGCAAACGTGCGGTCGTCCTGGGCCGCAGCAACATTGTTGGCCTGCCTGCCGCTATGCTGCTGTTGCACCGCAACGCCACCCTTACCGTCTGCCATTCCCGCACCAAGAATCTGCCCGGCGTCGTGCGTGAAGCCGATATTCTCATTGCGGCTGTGGGCCGACCGGAGATGGTGAAGGGCGACTGGATCAAACCCGGCGCCGCCGTGATCGACGTAGGCGTCAACGCCGTGGATGATCCCACCAAAAAGAAAGGCTATCGGCTGGTGGGCGATGTCGACTTTGCCGAAGCCAAAGAAGTAGCGGGCTACCTCACGCCCGTGCCGGGTGGTGTGGGCCCCATGACCATTGCCATGTTGCTGCGTAACACGATGGACAGCGCCAAACGCCAGGTGGGCATGGCGTAAGTTCCGCCAACCCACGTCTGCCAAAGCCCCGCTTGCAAAATGCGGGGCTTTTTTTTGGGGGGGGGGACAACCTGTTTCGCCGGGGAAGAAAAGAAGAGTGACCTGATCGGCGCCTGCTGCCCACTACCCACTCAAACAGGCCAACACCTGCGCCAGTACCTCATCGGGCGTCAAGCCATCGGTGAGCACGGTGCAATCGGCATGGAGGCGGGCATGTTCCAGACGCTGGCGCTCGTGCTGCAGATAATGATCGGTCAGATTCAGATGCCCATAGCGTTCCCGGGCCACATCATTGCTGGCATCCAAAAACACCAGGGCATCCGGGGGACGACGGCGCCGCCACAAATCGGGCACGCCGGAATGTTCCTGCGAAACCTGGCGGGCATCGTAGCCCAGGGGGCGCAGGCGCATCACCAGCGTGCTCTTGCCACTGCCACAAATACCAACCACCTTCACAAACATGCGCTATCTCCGCTGCCAAAAGCCAATTATCAACAGATCCCGCACGCCCAGAGGAAGCAGATGTTGCCAGATCATGGCCTGCTGGATCAACTCACGCTCGAAGCGCTGCCGTCGCCGCGGTGCCAGCAGCCGGCCCAGCCCCAGCAAAGCCAGTGTCAGCACCGGCACCCACGACCAGCGGCCCACCCCCAGCCGCAGCACATACCAATCCAGAGGCAGCGCCACCCACAGCGTCAACCACACCCAATGTTCATACAACACATAAGCCCGCAAGCGCGTGCGCCAGACAAAAACCAAGGGCAGGCCCACACCATACCCCCATGTCAGCGCCATCAGGCCATCATCCAGCCATAGCGGCACCTGCACCTGCCAACGGATGCGCAACAGGGCCAGCGAATATGCCATCAGAGCCCACAGCAGGCACACCAGGATCACGGCGGCCCTCATGCGATGCGCAAACTGGCGCACGGCCCGTTGCCGCCGATACAGGGCATCATCCCGGCGCTGTTGCAGACGGTCTGATAAATCTGATCGGGGGGGTGCCGTCACGATAACGCTTGCTGCCACCGATTGTAAGTCTTGGGGAGAATGGGCAGGCGCATCTGCATACGCCGCACGGTGTCGCCCAGCAGCGCCGCCACATGCAACACCACCACGCTCAAGTCATCGGTGGGGCGATATCGCTCGTGCTGCAGAGCCTGAGCCAGGATTTCATCGGCGATGGCGCCGGCACCCAGCGTCAACGGCATACTCTGCACCACCGCCATCAGATCAACGACACCACCACGGTGCTGGCCCGCGTGCCAGATGCCGTCGCTCACCGCCACTACCATCACCCCCGGACGGATGGGCACTTCGGTGATGTGCGGACGGGTGCGGGTGTAGATGCCCACGGCCGCGGTTTCTGTATCCAGTGCCTGCCAGCCAGGTTCGTGCCGCAGCAGCACCGGCGCCCGTGAGTTACGAGAGACAACCATGGTGCCGCTCTCGAGATCGGCAGAGACGATGATCAATTCTGCGCTCACCTTGCCCCCGCGGTGTGTGCGCAGATAATCGTGGGCGGCTCTGGCCACGGCACCGTCGCGTATGCCTTCCGACAGCATCGAAATAGCCTTGCGGGCTACCAGATTGCTGATGATCTTGGCGGATTTGCCGCTGCGCTGGCCATCGACCAGCACCACCGATACCCCGCCATGCGGACGTTCAATCACCTCCACCGTGTCCCCGGATTCGCTCATGGCATATTTTTCAATTTTGGCCACAGCCAGTTGGATTTCCATGTCAGGGAATCTGCAAGGTAATGGGAATTTGCAGAACGATACCGAAATCGGCCACAGAATGTGTCACCAATGTGGTTGTTCCCTGTTCGCCCGTGGCCGCGCCCGCAGGAATGCTGAAGCGCACGATCACAGGCATCCCGGCGCCCGGCGCCAGCTCGAGCGTAGCCCCGGCCGGACACCTACCATCCACACAGATTTCTGCCGTCCAGCCTGCAGGCAACTGCGTGTTCTGCAATTGCAGCAGCATGGCGTCGCTGACGGTGCTAAGGTTGGTCAGTTGGATGCTGACATCGGGGCCGGGGCCCTGATATTGGCCGGGATCAGCCGACCACTGGATGTGGAAAGGTGTAGCCGAAGGGGTAGGGATGGGCGTGAAGGTGGGCGTGATGGTGGGCGTGACAGTTGCCGTGGGGGTGGGGGTCCTGGTAGGAATGGGGGTGAAGGTGACGGTGGGGGTGGCCGTAGGCCAGGGAGTGTAGGTGACCGTCGGTGTGGGTGTGACGGTGGGTGTGCCTATGTTCACGACAATCGTCAGTGTTTTTTTGGTGGTGGCATTCCGAAGATCCACCACGGTCAGGGTGTAAGTAGTGTTGGCTTCGGGACATTCCTCGCGACTCCCGGCGCCGGCTACGCCCAGATCACCAAATTTGACAGATTTGGCGTTGTTTACAGTCCATTTGATGGTCACACATTGCCCCACCACAATCGATGTCTTGGAGGAAGAGAAAGAGATGGCGACCCGGCCCGGGGTGGGCGTGCGTACAGGCGTAGGCTGGCGCGTGGGAGTTACCCGCCGCGTGGCTGTGGGGGGAGGTCGGCGGGTGGGCGTGGGCCGAGGCGTGGGGTTCGCCGGCGACGACGTGGGGAAGGGGGTGGCGGTCGCTGCTACGACGGCCGGCGCCACGGGCGTATCGGGTTGGGGCTGTTCCCGGTCAGGTTCAGGGGTGAAGGTAGACGTGGGGGCCGGGGAGGGAGGGGCCACGGCTGTTGCAGCCTCTGTGGTGGAGGCGGGGGTGGCCACGAGCGCGGGCTGCGAGACAGGGGTCGGAGGCAAAGCCGTGCTCACCAGCGCCCGCAGGCTGAAATAACCGGCGATCAAGCCGGCGCAAAGGAGTATCCCCACCAGCATCCCCCCTAAAACGACGGCCAATGACCAGTCTTTGCCGCCTGTGACCGGCACTGACTTGGCCAACGGAGCATAGATAGGCCCTGCCGACACGAGAGCGGTTTCGATTGTCTCATCTGGCTGCGGTGGCCCGTGCACGGCCATGAAGCGGGGGCAGCTCCGATAGTTGCCTCCCAGGCAAAAGACCGATTGTTCCGACAGGGGGACGGACTCGCGGGCTATCGTCGCGTAACAACGATTTTCGAAGCTGGCATAGCTGAGATGTGCTTCGGGTTCGTCGAGGAGGCCAAGATACGGGCAAACGGGGGCAGTCATAAGTTGGATTATAGGGGAAGTGATGGTGGCTCACAAATCGCGGATTGCCAACTGATCCTGCACCCAGGCATTGGCCTGTTCGAGGGTTTCTACTTCACCCACGGCCTGGGCTTCCTGCAAGCCAGCCAGCAAATCGCCGATCAGCGGGCCGGGTGCCAGAGCAAATTGTTGTATGAGCGTTTTGCCAGTCAAGAGCGGTTGGGGTATCGCCGTATGGGGGGGGGCATCGAGCAAGGGCGCCGCCAGTAGCATGACTCTTTGCAAGTACTCGGCGAGGTCGGCGGGGCTGAGGTCGGGGCCAATGGTGGCACAGTGATCGGCAATGTGCAGCAGGATGATTCCCAAAGCAGCGTCCCCGGTATCGCGGAGCAGGCGGAAGATGGCCCGCCGGCTGGGGGCTTGCCCGTCGGCCAGCAAATGCACCGGCCGCATGTGCTGGCCGCAGACCGTACGTACAAACAGACGTTCTGCCTTTGCAGCATGATAATCGTAAAGCCATTGCTCGGCCCGCTGGGCGCTGATGGTTTCGTGACCAAAGAAATGAATCTGGCCCTGGGTATCCTGTGTGAGCGTTTGGGGCTTGCCCCAGTCGTGAGCGAGGGCGGCAAAGCGCAACCACAACCATCGCGGGCGGTCCTGCACCAGCTCGGTGCGCAGATAGGCGGCCAGGGTTGGCTGGTAGGGCGCCAGGGTTTCGGTGATGCAGGCAGCCAGTGCCCCAGAGGGAGGCTGGCGGCGGCGCAAGGCTTCGTCGATGACGGCCATCCATTGCAGAACAGCCACGGTGTGCCGGTAGGCATCGTAGGCGTGGATGGCGGGTTGGGTCAGGCCTTGCAGGGGCAGCATATCGGGCAGGATGTGGGGCAGCAGGCCCCAGGCGTGCAGCCAGGCAAAGGCGCGCTCGGGAGCTGGCAATTTAAGAATCTTCAGCCATTCATCTCGCCGGCGTTCGGCGCTGATTTCGTGCAGCCGCGGGGCCACGGCCATCACCAGTGCAGCCAGGTCGGGCGCAGGATGGTAATCGAGCTGAAGCAGGAATCGCACTGCCCGCAGACTGCGAATGGGATCATCAGCCAGGCTGTGAGCTGAGCAAGGACGCAAGCAACCTTGTTGTAGGTCTTGCTGGCCGTCCAAAGGATCGTACAGCCGGCCATCGGGCAACAGGGCCATGGCGTTGACGGTAAAATCACGCCCCTGGAGATCGGCGAGGAGGGTGGGGGCCTGCCAGGCGGCGACATCTACCACCCACGGACTGCCTGCTGATTCCGACCACACGACTCGTCCCACATCGCGTTCGACGTCGAGCGCGTAATAAGCGCCCCCCAGGGCGTCGGCCAGACGCCGGGCGCTGGACATGCCCCCCCGCGGCAATACATAGTCGAGATCGTGCACGGGGGCATTCAGCAACGCATCGCGCACAGCTCCGCCCACCAGCACGGCCTGGGGAGCACTGTGCAGCAAGGTGCGGTGGATCTTTTGCAGGGGGTCGGGGAGGGCGTGGAGGGAGATCGATGTCATGGGTGCGTGAGGCGTGGGCTGTCAGATCAAAGGATGATTCTATTTCTCCGGTGCCTCCGCTACGTCGCCGTTAGCCGGCGTGGGGGCAATGCGCAAAAGGGTCGCCTGACGTTGGGGTCGCGCCATGCGGGCCAGCACACGGGCATCGGCGGCCGTCCCGGCCACGGCCACGACCCGGCCTTCGACCAGGGCGATGTATTTACCCGCATAAGGCGCTAAATCGAGGTGCAGGATGAGAGGGGAGACTTTCATGCTGGAAAAGACAAGCACGGCAGGTGGATTTTAACGCAGAGAGGCGGAGAGACAAGAGAGCGCAGAGCTTTTCCGTCGCATACGTCCGTTCGCCGACTGAAACCTTTCAGAAAACCGGGGAACCAGGAAACTGGTGCCAGCCGCCCAAACGGCCTGGTCTCCCAGTCTCCCGGAGAACGGTGTTTTTACAGACGTCGGGCCACCATTTCGGCGATCTCGCCGGGATGGCTGGCCACGGGGGCGCCAGCGGCTTCCAGGGCTTTGATCTTTTCGGCAGCGGTGCCTTTGCCGCCACTGATAATGGCGCCGGCATGACCCATGCGTTTGCCCGCAGGAGCGGTCTGGCCGGCGATGAAGGCCGTCACGGGGGTCTTCATATAATGGGCGATGAACTCAGCCGCCATCTCTTCATCGGTGCCGCCGATTTCGCCGATCATGACCACATGCCGCGTAGCGGGATCTGCTTCGAACAGACGCAGGACATCGATGAATTTGGTGCCGATGATGGGATCACCGCCAATACCGACGACGGTGGTCTGGCCAATGCCCAGGGCGGTGAGGGCGGCGACGGCCTCGTAGGTCAGTGTGCCAGATCGGGACATAATGCCAACCGGGCCGGGCATGTGGATGTGTCCGGGCATGATGCCCACTTTGGCTTCGCCCGGCGTAATCACGCCAGGACAGTTAGGGCCGATGAGGTGGGTGTGGGTTTGATCGAGATAAGCGCGCACGGCGATCATGTCCAGGATGGGGACACCCTCGGTGATGCACACGACCAGATCCAGACCGGCGTCGGCTGCTTCCAGAATGGCATCGGCAGCAAAACGGGCGGGCACGTAAATGATGGAGGCGTTGGCCTGGGTGGCCTGTTTGGCTTCGGCCACCGAGTTGAAGATGGGGACGTCCAATACTTCTTGCCCACCCTTACCGGGTGTGACCCCGGCGACAATGTTGGTTCCATACGCCAGCATCTGTTCGGCATGGAAGCGGCCTTCGCGACCCGTCAGGCCCTGCACAATGAGGCGTGTCTCGCTATTCACTAAAATACTCATAATCTGTTTCCGTTCCTCCTACGCCAGTTCGTTGTGGGCGGCTGCGACAGCCTTCTGCGCTGCTTCTGCCAGGGTGGTTGCAGTGATCATATCGGCTGTGGCCAGCAAGGCCCGGCCCTCTTTCTCGTTGGTGCCCACCAGGCGTGCCACCATGGGCACGTCGGGCTTGACTTCATCCAACGCCGCCAGGATGCCGCGTGCGACCTCGTCGCAGCGGGTGATGCCGCCGAAGATGTTGAGGAGCACGGCTTTGACATTGGGATCGCTGAGGATGATGCGCAGCGCCGCCGCCACTTTTTCGCTCTTGGCACCGCCGCCAATATCCAGGAAGTTGGCCGGCGAGCCGCCGTAGTGCTTGACAATGTCCATGGTGGCCATGGCCAAACCGGCACCATTGACCATGCAGCCAATTTCGCCATCCAGCTTCACATAGCTGAGACCATTGATGCGGGCCTCGATTTCCGAGGGAGCCTCCTCATCCAGATCCCGCATTTCTTCCAGATCGGGATGACGATAGAGGCCGTTGTCGTCCAGCACCATCTTGCCATCGACGGCCAGCAGAGTCCCCTCTGCGGTCACCACCAGGGGATTGATCTCGGCCAGTTCGGCATCAGTGGCCATAAAGGCTTTGTAGAGACCAAAGGCAATCTGGGTGAAATTGCGGAATTGATTCTGAGGAATACCGATCGAGGAGGCGATGCCAATGGCCTGATACGACTTCAAGCCCAGGAAAGGATCGATCGTGACTGTTTTGATGGCCTCGGGCATGGTTGCGGCCACCTCTTCGATGTCTATACCGCCTTCGGCCGATGCCATCATCACCACCCGGCGCCGGGCGCGGTCCACGACCATCCCCAGGTAGATTTCATCCTGGATATCCACGCCTTGATCGACGAGGACGCGCTTGACCGTGTAGCCTTTGATGCTCATACCCAGAATTTGATCAGCCAGGGCTTGGGCTTCGTCGGCTGTGCGGGCCAGTTTCACGCCGCCGGCTTTGCCGCGACCGCCGACCAACACCTGCGATTTGATCACCACCGGCAGACCCAGGCGTTGTGCAATCTCACGCGCATACACGGCCGATGTAGCTACTTCGCCCTTGGGAATGGGTACCCCGTGCTGGGCGAATATCCGTTTTGCTTGGAATTCATGTAGTTTCAATCTATTCCCTCCTTCGGGAATCAGAAGATAGTTGTGTCATGTTCAACCACAGCCATAAAATGATGCAGTATGCAACCAATGTGCTTCGATTATAGCCAACCCCCGGTTGATACCCAAATCTACAAACGCCAGCTTAGAGTCAGGGCACGCTCAGACGCACGGTCGTCCCCTGCCCGGGGTATGAGTTCACCTGCAAACGGGCGCCGATAGCCCGAGCGCGCTCACGCACAGTGATCAATCCCAGGTGCTGGGCTTCTTCCTTTTGTGGATCAAAACCCCGGCCATCATCGCGCACCGTCATCAGAAAATGCCCGGCTTCCTGCTTAAACTCGACCCAGATATACCGGGCGTTGGCATGAGCCCAGGCATTGGCCAGCGCCTGCTGAAAAATGCGATACACTTGGATCGCCTGGTCCTGCGAGAGCTGCTCCCAGCCATCACCCTGTTCCCGCCATGCCAACTGCACATGATGCGTCTGGCAGCCCTGACTGGCATAGAGCCGGGCCTGTGCCGAGAGGCCGCCATGGGCCAATGATGGCGGATAGAGATCGTAGACGATGGCTCGGGTCTCGATCGATATGGATTCGGCCCGTTCGGCGTTACGGCGCAGGATGGCCAGGGCTTTGTCGCTTTGTTGGGGCACGCAGGCTGCCGCCCGATCCAGTTCCATGGGAATGACGCCCAGAAACTGCAGCACCCCATCGTGTAAATCCTGACCGATGCGGCGGCGCTCGACTTCGATCGCCGAGAGTATGCGGGCCGGCGTCTGCGCCAACGTTTCCATCTGTACATGGATCGCCAAGGACTGCGACCATGCCAGCGCCAATAAGGCCAGCAACTGCTGATCGCGCTCGTCGAAAGGCTCAGCCGTGGTGCGGGCGCCCACCCACGCCATGCCGACTTTCTGGGCGCCGGTTTGCAGTGTCTGGGCGCCGGTAGGGGGGTGGGGAAGTAAGGGGATGGCGGTGTGAGAATCCGCGCTCAATTCCTGCACGTGGTCTTGGCCCGCTTGTGCCACATACAGGGTACCGGGCCGATACACCACCCACACGGCAGCCCAGGCCACATCCAACGATTGGCACAGATCGCTCAGTGTCTGCCGTAAACACGCGTCCAGGGTAGTGGCGCTGGCCATGCGCCGCGAAAAATGATTGATGATGGTGTAATCGTATTCATGGCGCATCACCAGGCGCTGAAAACGCCGCCGCAGCGGTGTATCGCTGGACCATAAATAGGTAACGAGGAGTACGGCTCCGAGCAGGACTATGAATTGCAGGCCGTCCATTCCTAGCGGGGCCACCATTCCGGCGTAAAACTGGGCAATAAAGGCGCTACTGAACCAGATCATCAGGCCATTCAGGGCTTTACCGCGATAGGCAAATGCCTGGTAGCGAAGCATGGCATAGGCTATGAGGGACGTGGCTGGTACCACCCAAAACATGAAGGTGAGATTGCTAATATGAGCCAGCCACGGCAGATGCAGGTTTTCCAGGATCATCCCCAAAAAAGACAAGGGCAAGGCCAACACCCAAGCCAAGAGCATCACCCGCGCCGGGTACACATATTGGGGCTCCCGCACCCGCAGCGCCACCCAGGCTGTACGTGTCAGCAACATCATCACACCGGCGCCAAACACCAACATGACACCTAAACTCACCCAGGCATCAAGCTCGGGCACCCAGGGGCTGTGTTTGATGATGCCGTAATAAAGAACAGCAGTGGCTCCGCTGACAAGCAGTGCCGGCAGATAGCCCGCATAACGCAGCCAGCTCCTGAGAGGCAGGCGCACGGGTCTGGGATACACCAGGGAAAGATGGAAGAGCAGCGCCCCCAGGAAGGGACGGGGACCAGAGATCACCAAAAAATCGTAGATCCAACGATAATGATCATCCAAGATGCGAGCCAGGGCGCCCGTTATCACCAGTTCACCCATGAACAGAAAAGCGGCCCAGACGCGATTGGCCTCTGACTGTGGTTGGGCTAAAAGCACGACCAAGCCCAGCAGCCACATGGATAAGCCGGTGACCAATAAGACCAGTATCTGGCTCAGCAAGCGCTTCCATGTCAGTTGCATCATCGGCGCCTCGGTTTCAAAAGGCTCCACACCCTTACGTTCGACCTCTACATGGGGCCGCGGCAACCCTTGATCGTCCACTTGCGTGGCCAGATAATCGGCCAGACCATAGCCGTTCTTTTGTGTATTCAATTCATAATCGTTGACACGTCGGATACAGTCTCCCACCCGGAAGACATCTTTCTGCAAGGCTGGCCAAGTGGGTGGCGTCAGCAAATTTACAAGTTGGCACTTATTCGTTTCATCCCAGGTTGTGAATGCCCCCAATGTCCATTCACCAAGATGGCTGAAATTGGAGAACACACCGATAGAGCTCATCACCAATACAAATATGCCCCACGCCAGCACCAGGCGGGCGCTCCACCCCCAATGGTTATCGTCAGTGTGCAGATCGTTCATCATCCATTCTGGTTTTTTGGGCGCAGCAGGCCATCGAGAATGACCGCCAGCACGATGATGCTTTGGTGACGATAAGGTTGGACGGCCAGAGCTCCCTCTCGCAGTCCCAAACTGGCATAGGAAGCATCGATATAATTCCGCACCGTGGCGATGGCCAAACCCAACTGCGCCGCTATCGCTTGCGGGCTGCGCGGTAATAGGACCATCACGTCCCGTTGCCGGGGGCTGAGCCGGGGCAGGCGATTGCGTACCACCCGCACCAGTTCCGCCAAATCATCATCCAGCGTAGCCAGAAAACGATCGGCGACGTCCTCGAGATGCCGATCATCCTCCTGGACACAAATGGCTACCTCGTCCTGCTGCACCCGGGCAATGAGGTCCTGGATCGTAGCCAAGCGGCTGCCTTTGGGCACATACGCCAGGCCAGTCATGCCTTCGGCCACCAACTGAGCCACATCCGATACATGATGTGAAAAAGCAGACCACAACAGCACGCCGCATCGGGGAGAAATGACCTTCAGCCGCCGACATAGGTCCAGGCCCAAGGGCTTGCGTGAAGCACCATCTTCATCTGAATGATAGGTTAAGTAAATATCCAACACTGCCAACCGAAATTCCGGCCCCATCTGTATGAGCATTTGATATCCTTGAACATAGGTGGCCGCTGCGTACACGTGAAACCCCATATCTTCCAAAAACTCGGAGACGGCACGCCGCATAAAAGGATCATCTTCAACTAAAAGTGCTTTTAATGATTGTGTTATGTGCATGTGGCTGATAATAGGGAAGAATTGCCCTATATAATGAGTAGTATCACGGATTGAAATGGCTCCCCTTTTCTGAGATAATACTCACTGTAACTATTGGGCTGTCGCAATCATGGACAGACGGCAGCCAAACAGCTCCCCGAGTTACGCGAGAGGAGCCGGAGCAGAGGACGTCGGATCGTGGCGGGTCCGGCGTCTTTTCTTGTATATTTTATTATGCACCCGCAGGGAACCGAAAAGCAAGTAGGGCGTAGAGGCCAGAAAACCTGGCCTTGACAAGCGCTAGCCGCATCCGTGATGCGGCTGATTAAGAACCGCCGCATCACGGATGCGCCGGACGCACGGTTTTTGGGTTTATCGGGTTCCAAAAAAGATTGGCCAATTCTATAAAGAAAGCCCATTGACACCTGTTAAAAATCACTGCCGGATTACGGTACCGGCCCAAGCGCCGTAATCCGGCAGAGGTCGGGATCAGAGACGATGACCGAAGCATCAGGGGTCAGGGCGATGCCCACCGGTCGGCTGAACAGGCCGGAAGCTGTGCCCTTGCCGCCGAACTGCGCCAGCGGCTGCATATCAGCACCGTAGACCAATATCCGGCCACCTTCGGGGTCTGTCACAAATACACGGCCATCGGAACTGACGGCGAGATGGGGCGATTCGATGGTGTTGGCCTCGGGCGAGGGATAGCGCTGCATCTGGCCTGAAATGGCGTCCAGGCGCCACAAGGCGCCCGAAATCGGCTCCGCCACATAGATGATGTCGCCGGGGCCGTAGGCGGCGTCAGTAGGCTGACCCGGCCCCATCTGCTCCTCCGGGCCACCAAATTCCTGCAAGCGCTGGCCATCGGGCCCGACCAGCAGCACCCGCACGCCCCCCGTATCCGCAATGAGATACTCGCCGGCCGGGGTGATGCCGAGGCCGCGGGGCCGATAGGTGGCCAGATCTGCCCCGAACTGCCGCTTAAAGGCGCCATCTGGCGACCATAGCGAGATCACCTGATTGACGGCGTCGAGCACGGCGATGTCGCCGCCCGGAGTCACCACCAGATCGAACACCTCGGCGAATTGGCCGGGACCTTCGCCAGCCTGGCCCCACTCCCCGACAAACTTGCCGGTAGCATCAAGATGTACCAGGCGATGATTATCCATGTCGGCGATATAAACATCGCCGTTGGCAGCGACGGCCACGCCCATGGGCTTTTGCAGGTCCTTCTTGCCCGAGCCACAGGCGCCATAGGTCCACAGCACATCCAACTGCACAGTCGGGAAATCACCCAAGGCAAGGGCAGAGACGGGCGGGGGAGCGCTGACCTCGGGCTGCGGCTGGATGCCGCCGCCAGGCTGGGGGGTGCTCACCGGCTCCGGCGGCAGATTGGCGGGCAGAGGCGGCAAAACCAGGTTGGCTGGTAGCTCATCTTCGACCGGGTAGAGATAAAGGCTGGGGACAATGCTGCGGCTGCGGCCGGGGGGCTGCCACCACAACTGCATCTCGCGGGAGCCGCCCAGCTCGTTGTAAAGCACCTGAATGTCATGGAACCCTTCGCTGAGCTCGATCATCCCCTGCCGGTCTTGGGCGCCGTGCGAACCGCTGTTATCGACCACCAACTGATCATCGATATACACCAGTGAACCATCATCCGAGCGCGTGGCAAACAGGTACGTGCCACTGACAGGAGCGGCGATCTTGCCCACCCAGCGGATGGAGAAGGGCTCGCGCAGGATGTTGTTGGGCAGGATGAAGAGATCACGCTGAATCAGGTTGGGGGTGCCGCTCCAGTCGGGTGTGTGGTAGTAGTAGCCCACCAGACCGTTGGAAGCGCCCGGCAAGGTGTACAGGGCGCTGGCATCGATGGGATGGAGTTGCGGGTTTTCGGGTGTGGCCCAGCGCACGCTCAAACTGGTGGGGACTGTATCCGCCCAAAGCACTACCTTCAGGCCCTGGAATCCCCCGGCCAGCGTGCGTTGCAGGCTCTGGCGGCCATTCCGCACCCGCAGCACTTCGGATTCGTCGAGATACAAGGCTGCTTCGCCACCATGCACTTCGATCTCGAAAGTGTAAGCACCGTACTGCGGAGCCAACAACGCTCCCTGGAAACGGGCCACAAAGGGCAGGGGCAAGGGAGTTGTGGCGGCGAAATCGACTTGCAGCGAGGCCTGTTTTCCCCGCTGCGCCGGCGGCTGCGTGGGATCAGTTCCGGCGATATAAGCCGTCTGCAGGCCACGTGCGGCATCGTATAAAGCCCGCGGCACATGATAGCTGAGGAACAGGGTGCGGCCATAGCGATCGCGGTGGGCGTTGTAGATGCCGCCGGGATACAGTTGTTGCAGCAGCGGCACCAGGCGCTCGTCCACCGGCTCCAGAATGAATTCGACATCGGCACCGGGGTCTTCACGCAGGGGGATGTGCTGGGCGAGGTTGAGGACGGTAATGTTGTGGGGACCGCCAATGAATTTGACCGCGGAATGATGTGTGTATTGCGGTGTCATGTAAATGCGCACCGATTCCGGCACCGTGGCCAGATACTCACCCACCGCGGACTCGTTAGGGCTATAGGCGCCCCACACGGCCGGGTCTACCGCTTGCACCCGATAATAAGTGTGAATGTTCGATCCCATCACATAAAGCACGATCACGGTCAGCCCTACGGCCAGGGGGCGCCAGCGCTTCGGCCCCCAGGCCCGTATCCATGCCCGCCACACCTGATCGAACACAGCCGCCACCAACAGGTAGATCACCGGCACCAGGCCGATGGGACGGCGGGCGGTGGGGGCTTCGTGCGCCACCGATAACACCGCCAGGCTGCTAATTGCCACGAACCAGGTGACATACAAGAACGGCAGTTCGCGCCATAGCCAGCGCAAAGCCCAGAGAAGAGCCACCACCAACAGCGCTGCCACCACGGCTTGCAGCAACGGGGCGTTGGGTAGATTATTCAGAGCGGCGTTGTCGCCCTGCCAGTTGAACATGAACAGGGTCTTGCGCAGATTCGACCACAGAGGAGCGTACGAGCCCGCGGCCTCCACATCCCGGAAAACGGAGATGTGATTGATGCGGGAGATGAACACGTTCCAGTTGCGGATGATGTACACGCCCAACGGCGCCACCCCCACCAGGGCGGCACCGGCAAAGGTGAGCATGCCCTCGAAATCCTGACGGATGCGTTGGCGATGGGCGATCAGCCAATAGAGAAAATACAGGCCCGTGAGAAAAGGAATCAGGCGATAAGCGGTGTACGTGTTCATCCCCAGCGCCAACATCAATCCCGACAGCGCCCACCAGCGTCGGCGTCCCGTCTTCAGGGCCTTGATCAAGAACCACATCTGCAACGACAGCACCAGCGGCATCAGAATCAACTCGTAGACAATACGACTGAAGGTAAGATGCCAGCGGTCGGCAGCCAGCAGGGCGGCAGTCAGGAGGGCAATAGGCCGGTTGTAAAGCTCGCGGGCCAGGGCGTAAAAAGCCAGCACCGTGAGCACGCCCAAGAAAGCCGAGACCATGCGCATACTGGTCACGCTCTGGCCAAACAGCTTGATGAACAGGGCGATGGCATAGGTGAACAACGTGGCCTGGCCTTCGTTGGTTTCGGCGTAGGGGGTGTAGGGCGCGCCCGACAACCATTTCAGCGCATCCAAACCATTGTTGCACTCGTCTGATTGGCAGCCATTGGGATAGGTATCGAGGGCATAAAAACGCACGGCAGTGGCGACCAACAGGATGACCAACAGCAAAATGAGGACGAGGCGCGGGTTGAGATAGGATGGGAGGACAGAGTTCACGGGCTCGGTGGGCTCATCGGCTGCTGATGCCGGAGCCTCCTCTATCCAGCTCCCTACCATGTATGCCACCACGGCCAGCAACCACAGCCACAAAGCCCAACCGCCATACTCTCCCGACCAGAAACGCGTCAGAGACACGGCCAGCGCCACGACGACCGCGGCCACAGCCAGCGCCAGACCCCAGCGCTGCCAGCGGCGACGGCTGGGCAAGGCAGGCCAGGTCGCAGGCGCCTTGGCGGCCCAGGCAAACAGCCCACCGCCCAGCACAAAGAAGATGAGGGCGTCGCGGGGGATGCCGCCCTCGGTCAGCCAGTGCTGTGCCACCAGAGCAAGTATCACGGCGATGATGAGGGTTAGTAAGCGAGTCATAAGCGTTCGATCATGGAATCGGGAAAGTTGATTTTGTGGGGGGATAAGGTCATTGTAATCAGAATATGAGCGCCACAGATTTCATCGTTATGTGGTGAGCGCAAGCGCATGGCGACTGCTAACTGACGACCGAGCTCAACCGCCAGGGCGCAGATACGCCGGCGCCACCGGTTGCAGGGGCTGGGAGGGCGGCTGCCAGAAAAATTCCAGGGCCTTGCCGCCACCACGCTGGAAATAATCGATACGGATGGCGTGGGAGCCGGCCGTGAGCTGCACGCTGCTGGCGATCTGATTGACGGTGTCGGGCAGCAGGCTTTCGGCAATCAACAGGCCATCGAGCCACAGACGCACACCATCGTCGGCGTTCAATTGCAGGCGATAGGGGCCATCCACCGGCACCAGCAGGAAGCCGGTCCAGGTGGCGCTGAAGGGGCCGAAGATCGGCTCCTGGTCGGTCCAGGAAGTGAGCAGCAAGGGATCGATGCGCTGCATGAAAGGCGGCGGTGTCCAGTCGCTGCCCACGTAATAGGTGCCGAGGAGCCCCTGGCCACTGGGCGCTTTGCGAAAGAGATAGGCATCGGGCACGGGACCGGAACCGGCGGGGCCATCCCAGCTTAGCACGGGGGTCTCTGGCGGGAGGTCGGGGGGATTGAGGAGCTGGAGCGCGTGCAGGCCCTTGCCCAGGGTGTTCATGCCGGGGGGCAACACCTGGCCGTCGATGGCGATCTGTACGGGCGCGGTGGCCTGGGGCGAGAGCACGGTCAGGGCATAGTCAGCGGTTTGGGGAATGTAGAGCCCGCGCATGTCGGCCTGCTCGGCGGCACGGTTGTGGACATGCAGGGCGGTGATTTCGTCGCCAGGGATGGTGACGCTGAGGTACAGGGGCCGTTGCAGGCGGTCATAAATGATCTCGGACTGCGTGCCGGGATAATAATACCTGAATAAATCGAGCACGTACTGGAAATGCAGGTCGAGCAAAAACAGAGCGCTGTCGCCATCCAGGTCGGGCAGAGGCAGATCGAGGGCAGGATCGGCCAGTTGGTAGCCGGGATGATCCAGGCCACCACCCAAACGCGGGAACGGCGAATAATGCCAGGGGCCGATGTCGATGCCGATGGAGCGGGTGGGCTCGTAGGCGAAAAAGCGCAGGGGCGAGAAATAATAAAGACGGGGACTGAGATAAAGCCGGTGATCCGCCCGTTTAGCCAGCACTTCGCGGGCGACCGTGGTTTCCAGCGGCGAAAAAGCGGTGTAGACGGCGGCATCCTGCATCTGCTGATGGAAATAGAGGTCGTAATTCAACCAACCGGCGGCGCTCAACCCCACCACAGCCACCAGCCCGGCCAGCACGGGCATCCAACGACGCCCGGCAAAGGGTGCCAACATCCCCCGCAGGCTGAGATCGAGCGCCTCACCGGCGAGGAGGGCGATGGCCGGAACCACCGCCAGCACGCGGTAGCCCTGTGGCGCCTCGTTCAGTCGCGAAAGAATGCCGCCCAGCAGCACCACCGGCACCCAGAGCAACAGCAGGGCGTGGCGGTGATCGCGCCAGCGCCACAGCGCCCAGGCCAGCCCCAAGAGGAAAAAGGCGCCGGTGATGGGATCGAGCATGGGGCGGCCGGGCAGGTTGTGGCGAGGGTTGAGGTCGCCCTTGACCTGAAACATGAGGGCATGGCGCTTGACCGACTGCCACAGCGGCTGCAAATCGCCGCCGGCATCGTCGATATCGTGCTTGATGCTCACCTGCTCGGTGCGATTGAGAAAAGTGAAGGGGCTTTTGATGTAAGTGAAGCCCAAAGGGGCAAAGGTGAGGGCATAAATGACGAAAAAGAGCAGCAGTCCCTGCCACTGGCGGCGCAGAAAGCCGCGCTCGAGCAGGAGGCGGAGGCCAAGATAGAGGAAGATGACCACGACGACGAGGCGAATGGCGAGATAGGTGTACATGCCCAGCCCCAGCAGTAGCCCGGCCAGCAGCCAGTCACCCCAGTGGCGGCGCCGCACCCCGCGCAGGATGAAGAGCAGGCTGAGCACCATGATCAGCGGTGGATATAGCTCGTTCCAGCCCCAGCGGCTCATGTTGAAATGCCAGCGATTAAAAGCCAGAAACGCGGTGCTAAACAGGGCTGTGCGCACGCCAAAGAGCTCACGGGCCAGGAAATACAAGGCCAGTACGGTGAGAATGCCCGGCAACAGGGATTGCAGCTTGATGGCCACAAAGGTGGTGCCCAGTAGCCGGAAGAACAGGGTCTGCAAGTAGACGAAGCCGTTGGGCGTCTCGAACCAGCCGGTGCCAAAGAGACTATCGGGACGGCCTTCAAGAATACGCAGGCCGTCGAGGGCGGCGTTGGTCTCGTCGATGAAAACGCCGGGGGGCATCTGCTGGATGTGGGCCAGGCGCAGCCAGATGGCCGCGGCCATGATCAGCGCCAGCAGCGTCCATACGATCCAGGCAGGGATGGGGATTGGGGATGATGACGAAGGTACGGGCTGTAGCGGTGGTGGGGTCGAACTGGCAGCCGAGGGCTCAGGGAGATCGCCGGGTTGAGGTGCGTCCAAACCCAGGGCACGCAGTTTGTAACCAGAAGGACGAGGGCCCACGCGTCTGGGGGCGGGCGGAACCATGTCGGGTGCGGGCGTGGCTGGAGGATGGCGCTGAAGTCGCAGCCCTTCCTTTCCCCCGATCATCCATCCACCCCCGAGCATCAACAGCAGACCTGTCCCCCAGTGTCTGGCTAAATCCCAGGCAAAGGGCTGTTTCCAGATGCCGAACAGCGCCCACAGCACCCACAACATCCCTGCCACCAGCACCAGCGCCCCGGCGATGCGCCAACTCCGCGCCCGCGTCCAGCGGCAGGGCGCGGCCAGGGGGGCGGGCGGGGCCTCGGCAATCCGGCGAAAGCTGATGATGGCCAGCACGAGGCTCAGGGCCAGCAAGCCGCCTGCGGCCAGGCGGGTGGCGGGATCAGGCAGCCACGACGTGGCCAGCAAGGCCAGGGCAACGGCAAGGAGGGTGAAAAGTGAGGTGAGCATGGGGATGAGGGGGAAATATCTCTCGCAAAGGCGCAAAGGGCAAAGAATTCTTAGCTTCTTTTCTTTTTGCGCTCTTTGCGCCTTGGCGAGAGATTTTCTTGGTTCCGGCATGAACGGGTTACGGTCGTACAGGATTGAATTTCATCAGGCGACTGTTATCGGCATCGACGACCCAGAGCATGTCCTGGTCATCGACAAACACGCCACTGGGCCAGGCGAAATCGGTGAGCGTGTTGCCATATTGGCCGAGCACGGCGCGTGGGGTGCCGTCGGGGTTCCACACCAGGATGCGCCATCCTGAAGGATCGGAGGCATAGATGGTGCCGGTGCTATCCACCGCCAGATAAGGTTTGGCGAAGATGCCCTGATCGCCCCAGCCGGGCACGGGCCAGGCTTGCAGGAACACGCCGTTGCTATCGAATTTCTGGATGCGCTCGTTCCAGGCGTCGGACACATAGATGTTGTCATTGGTGTCGACAGCCACGCCCACGGGCTCGTCGAAGAGGCCATTGTCGAGACCGGCACCGCCAAATTGGGAGATGGCGTTGCCTTCGGCGTCGAAAATCTGGATGCGCTTGTTGCCGGTATCGGCCACGAGCAGGCGGCCCTGATGGTCGAAGGTGAGATCGCGCGGGCCCCAGAATACACCCTGCTGCCCGAGCAGGCCGTCGGTCGAGGCAAACCCGCCCCAGTTTTTGATGAAGGTGCCATCTGCGGTGAAGACCTGAATGCGATGATTCCAGGTATCGGACACGTAGACGCGGCCGTCGGGGCCGATGGCAATGCCCCAGGGTTCATTGAACTGGCCCTGGGCTTCGCCGAAACTGCCCCAATCAAAGGCGTAACTGCCGTCGGGGTTGAAGACGACGATACGGTGATTGCCGGTATCGGCCACATAAAGTCGGCCGTCAGGGGCCAGGGCAGCGGCGCGGGGCTGTTGCAACTGGCCGGGGCCGGGGCCCTTCATGCCACCAACGATCTGCACGGCCGACTCCAGACGATATTTGTTCTCGAAGGGATCGGTCTGCACCTCGACCACGGCTGCGGGCGCTGCGCCCAGGCTCCACACCTGGGCGGCGATATCCTTGCGCACGAACATGAGGAAGTGGTCGGCGGGGTCCCAGTCGGCCAGGGGTTGATCATAACGACGGTAGAGGATGATGTTCCACATGCGCCCGCGCATTTCCGGATCGCTCAGCCATTTGAAGAGGAGTTTGCCACCTTTGAGCACGGTGCCATCGGCTTGGGGAAGGCCGTCGATCAGTTGTTTGTACGTTTCTTTGGGCCACCAGATCTGGCGGTAGGGGATGCGGTAGTAGTTGTTGCCCAGGTAGGGCTTGACTTTCTCCTCGTTCTCGGTGCCAATGAGGACGACGGGCGCGTCTTTCAGCACTTCCCGCGAGGGGGAGCCACCGAAAAACTTCTTGTTGGGGAAGTTACGGAAATACCACTCGAAGGGCCATGTGGTCTGGTCGTCATAAGCGAAGGCGAGCTTGCCTTCGCCCACCGTGGCCCGCGAGATATTCTCCAGTTCGTGCACCACCAGCTTGATGTCGGGTGTGGCATGGGCATAGACCAGCGGTTCCACCGGCAGATCATAGTTGACGAAGTTGGCCATGAACATGGTGCGCAACGAGAACAGGCTGAGCACGGCGAAGAGTCCGAAAAGGATCATGCGCCGGGCCTGCGGCCAGCCCAGCATGAGCCCGCGACGGATCAGCACCCAACCCAGGCCGACCAGCAGCAGCAAATCGGCGATCCAGGCCATGGTGTCGCTGAGGGCATCGAGGGAAGCGCCCTGGAAGGGACGCAACAACGTGAAGGCTCGCAACGCCAACAGCCACAATGGCACCCCCAGCAGCAACCACAACCCGCCCTGGTTCAGGGCCGAGCGCCAGTTCACGGCGCTGAGTTTGCGGGCCAGATACCAGCCGCCGAGGATGGCCATGGGCACGGCGAAATGAGTCGTGAGCCAGGGCATTTTCTCGCCCGCCCAGGTGTAGGCGCCCCAGGTGGCGGCGGTCCACCACACCAGGAACAGCAGCCATTCCCGGCGCACGGCGAAACCATTTCCGTTCGCTGCCGCGGCCGGGTCTACGGGTTGGCCGCGCAGCAAACGCCATACGATGCCCACGCTGGCCAGGAGGCTGAGGATGAGGGGGATGAATTCATACAGGGGCATGAGCATGAAGTAATAGAACCAGGGTTGGCCGCCGCGGGCCACTTCCTGCTGCGCCAGCCAGTAGCCCATGCTGCCCACCAAGCCGGTACCCACACCGTTGCCGTTGGTGAAGAACGTGGTAAAGAAAAGCAAGGATAGGCCGTAAAACAGGCCCATTCCCGCCAGGAATTGTTCCTTGTGCCAGAAATAGCCCACGGCGCCAAACAAGACCAGCATCACCAAAAAGATGATGGCATTGTGCAACACATCGGGTTGCAGCATATTGGTGGCAATCTGCACGCTCTGGGGATTCCCGCCAAAGAGTTTGCTGGGAAAGGCCGTGAACAACGGCGCCGATAGCATCATCATCCACATGGCTACATCCAGTTCGCGCCAGGATCGCAGGCGTTCGCCGCCCATGCCGCGCCACAGCGCCACCACGGCCGCGGCCAGCAAAACCATGCCGATCAGGAACAGCGGCCACATGACCATGCCCCCCAGGCGAGCGCTGACCACGGGTGTGTCCACCGGTGCTTTCACGGTTTCGACCAGGGGATAAGCAGTGAGCAGGCCGCCCAGCACCACCAGTATCCAAAACGGCAGTTTGAGGCCCTGGTTTTTCCAGCGTTGTTTGACCACG
Source organism: Chloroflexota bacterium (assembly GCA_013152585.1). Classification (GTDB taxonomy): domain Bacteria; phylum Chloroflexota; class Anaerolineae; order J102; family J102; genus JAADGC01. The sequence goes on along the minus strand of JAADGC010000207.1, from coordinate 8,911 downwards.
CGCCAAACGACGATGAACAGAAAAAAGGCCACAAAGATGACAACATAGATAAAGGCCACCTCTTTTGTGGTGTAGAGCAGGCCCAACATGGCCGACATCCACAACAGCCATTTTGTTTCGCCGCGATCGATATAGCGAAAGGCGAGTAGAATGACAGCCACGGCAAAGAAGATGGCGTATATGTCATGGCGAATGTAGCGACTGTGGTAAACCATCGTGGGCGATAGGGCGATCAGGGCGGCGGCCAGGAAGGCGCCGCGCTTGCCCAACCAATCCCGCGCCATCCACAACAGCCACACCACGCCCACGCCCAGAAGGGCGGCGGGCAGGCGGGCGGAGAAGTCGCTGGGGCCGAGGAGGAAGTAGCTGACAGCCGTAAGATGGAAGAGCAAGGGCCCGTGCATCAAGGGATCATGCTTGAAGCCGATGCCAGCGTAAAGGTTGTAGCTATAGGTGGTGTGCAGACTTTCGTCATGGCTCATCACGCGGGTGCCCAACTGATAAATACGCAGGATCAAGGCCATGAGCAAAAGGGCGGTCCAGGCGATCTTTTCCCAATTCAGGTACAAAGCCATGACGGCCGGGCTTTCGAGTAGAGACTTGGGGGAGGATGATGGTGTAGTTGATGGCATAAGTGAACCTCACTCCTTATTGCTTGCTTTCGGGGGGTATGAGCACCTGACTGTCGGCCCAGAGAACAACGTCGGTGGTGGGACGGTGCCAAGGGGCCGTGCGGAAGATGAGCCAGGCGATTTTCTGGCGAATGTCGCCCTGATCTGGCGACCAGGTGTCGAGGATGCGGAAGGGTTCGCCGGCGTAGCGCTCGCTCAGGGCCAGCTCGCGCCCGGCAGGGGCAATGACCAGAGGGGGGGCGTTTTCGAGCGACACGCTGTCGACCACGGTCAGCAAGGGCGCTTGCCGCAATTCCCATTGCAGCAGATCAGCGGCGGGGACATCGGAGAGGATGGCGATGGGCAGCGCCCAGCGGTCGCCCCGTTGTCGCTCGCTGATGTCGCCCACGGTTTGTCGCAGATCACCTAAGGCGATGCGGGTGTCCGGGGCATAGAGGGTGGCATAGCGAGGCGCGGCAAGATCGTAACCGATGCCGGAAATCTCGGCGACGTTGTAGATGGCCAGCGAGAGGATGAGGGCCAAAGCGCCCACACTGAGCAGGCGACGCCAGCCAATGAAGAAGACGAAGACGACGCTGACCACGATGGCCATGACCGCGGCGCCGATCAGCAATGACAATTGCGAGTTTTCGCCCGACCGACTGTAGGTGATGAGCGAAAAAACGGTCAGGGCCAGGAGAATTTCGAAGACGATGCCATAAAGCACCGGCTCGACCTCGTTCCAGGCGAAATCCCCTTCCCGCCGGAAATCGAGCAGGAACTGGGCGGCGAGGGGGGCGAGGAAAAGGGCGGCCAGGGCCCGGCTGCCGGCGGCATCGGGGCCCTGGAACAGGGTGACAGCCAGGAGCAGCCAGGCGGCGGGGTGCAGGAAGGAAGACGGCGTACGGCGACGCAGGCCCCAGATCAGCCCGGCCAGGCCCAGGGGGATGATCAGCGGCTCATCGACAAGAAGGTGGAGTGCGGCCCACAGTACGGCCACGGGTGGCAACGTCCAGGCCTGGAGCCAGGTGGTGAGGTTGATGGCTGCCAGTCCCAAAGCATCGATGTCCATGAAAAAGGCCGTTCCTCCCACCAGCAACACACCAACGGCGATGGCAAGGTGTGAAATATTCGGCCATGAAGGCAGGTTGTGCCCTTTACGCAAGGAAAAGAGCGCCAGCACCAGCAGAGCCAGCAAGCCACTAAACCCGACCGGGCCACTGATCAAGGCCAAACCCGCGCCCCCGGCCAGCGGCGCCCAGCCTCGGCGATCTGCCTCTTGCAATCGCGCCCAGCCGGCGATCATCAGCGCCGCGGCCAGCAAGGCGAAGCTGACGCCATCATTGCGGCGGGCAAAGGCGTTGAGCAGGGGCGAGAACGTGAGCAGGGTGGCGGTGAGCAGGGTGGGGGTGCGGCCCAGCCAGCGTCGCCAGTCAAGCAGGACGAGGATCAGCGCACTTGAGGCCAGGAGGGGCCAGAGGCGGGCCAGGGCGTTGCTGGCTCCCAGCAACCAGAATGTGAGTGTCTCCAGGGTGAAGAGCACGGGGATGCCGGCATCGAGGGTAGGGGCATGACCTTGGCTGGCCTGCCAGGCCCTCAGGGCGGTGCTGGCTTCGGCCGGGGCCAGAGGACGGGCGCCGAGATCGATCAGGCGAATGATCAGCGGCACCAGCAGCAGCACGGCGTAGGCCAGTTGTTCCATGGTCACACGCTGCATCCAGGCCGGCAAAGGACGCGGGAGCGCAATGGCCGCGGTGACGACATGATCTTGTTGGGGATTACGATGATGATGGTGTTTGGGCATGGCTGGATACCTGAGCGGTTATCGCAAAGAATAGATTTAACGCAAAGGCGTCAAGGGAAATCAAGGAAGGACTTCTGAAAAAATAGAATTCGCTCAACCTGGGGGGCCGGCCAGCAGAATCGGGGCCTTGTCTGCCGGTCTGGAGGTCTACCAATTTACCGGTTTACTCAATCGATCAGCCACCACGCCAGCGGTAAACGGTGGTGCTGCCGTCGATGAACACGGGTTCCCAGGTAGGCTCGAAGGCGGAAAGGCGGTTGGGAGGAATCTTGTATTTGTCGATCTCACGAGGACCGACGATGAGATAGTCGATTCCGTACTTGGCCACAATGAGGCGGACGGCGGTGCGATCCTGGTTGCGATAGAGCGTCTCGATTTCGGGCTCGCGCTGACCCGGGATGTCGTAAGTGCCGCGCCATTGCAGTTCGTGACCGCCCCAACCCAAGAGGGTGGCGCGACCGCTGTGGGCAGAAATGGTATCGAAATCGGTGTAGGAACCGCCCGTCGCTTCCACGATGACGGCGTCGAGGGGCGTGTTCTGACGCAGCCACTGAATGACCGCGGCTTCGTCGGGACGGTAGACGGCGACGAAGTGAGCGCCATCGAGGGTGGGGTCGCCCTGGAAATTGTTGGCTTTGCTGGGGATGGCGAAGGCGGGATAGAGGAGTCCTCCCAGCACGAGCAGGGTCATCACAATCATGATGGCGTAGCGCGTGGAGGCGGAGGCCCGCGTGTGTATGTAGTGCAGGGCATAGGCCGAAGCTACGGCCATGAGCACCCAAGCCTGGTAGTAGAATTTGAAGACGGTGTTCATGCGGGTGCCAAAGCTATCCCGCAGGTAGACAAACTCGACGCCGTAGGTGAGGAGCAGCGCCGTGAACAGCAGCGCCAATACAAAGACCAGGTGCCGGCTCGGGCGTTTTTCTGATTTCGACCAGACTTGCATTGCCAGGACAGCAATCAGGGTGAGGAGCCCGCCCACCACCAGCCAGGTGAAGGGTGTCTGCAAACGCAGGCTAAGGAGATGGGGGATAACCGTGGACACGGGCTGGCCCAGGGTGCGCTCGACCAGGTGGCGCAAGCCGGGGTTGATACCGCCGAAGATGATGATGGCAAACAGGAAGAGTAAAGGCAGCAAGAGCACGGTCAGCCCCCAGGATGCCAATGAAGCACGTTGGGGCGGATGTCGGCGCAGGGCCACGCCCAGCAGGGCAATAGTGGCCACGAGGAAGGGGCCGAACATGAGGAAGAATTGGGCGAAACGAGTGGGGTTGTAGAGATTGGGGAGGATGCCGCCTGCCTGCGAGCTGAAGCTGACGTAGAAGGGGAGATAGGCAATGAATCCGATCAGGAAGAGGCCGACAAAGGTGATGATGATCTCCCGCCAGAAATGAGCATCGCGGCGAACGCCATCAAATCCGCGGCGCAGGGCATAGACCAGCGTCACCAAAAAGAGGTAGATCGGGAAGTCCCAGGTGTTGAGAAAGCCTAAGGCGCCGAGAGCCATCCCATAGATCGGTAGTCCCCATCCGTCCAGGCCGAAGCCGGCCACGACACACCGCCCCGCCGAACGCCAGTCCCGGACGATGCCCTGTACCCAGGCAGTTTCCTCGCCCTGGCTGTCTGGCACGGGGGCCAGTTCGGGGGTGGGGCGGCGGAAGAGATTAAGGGCAAGGGCGATGGTTAGCAGCACAAAGGGCAGGGCAAGAACGTGTGGGTGCATGTCGCCCAGCAGGAAGCTGAACATGGGAAATTCGTCGATCACTTCCTGGTTGGCGGTGCCGCTAAAGTTGTAGTCATGGATGGTGCGAGAGGCCCGCCACCACCACCAAAACTGTTCGGGTCGCCAACTGCCGGTCACCGGGGCATTGCCCAGGTCCTTGATGTCGAAGAATTTCTGCAAGCCCGGCGTGAGCAAGCCCCGCGTTCGCAGCACCTCCAAAATGACTTCCAAATTGCCCATCACAGCCACAAACAGGGCACTGAGGCCGCCATAGAGTCCGGCGCGCAGGCCGCGGGCAGGTTTGGTATCGCCCGCTACGAGATTGTAGCCCAGGCCGAAGGCGCCCAACACGGTGAGCGCAAAAATAGCGGCCAGTCCCAAATTGAAAGCCACTCCGGGTATGACGCCGCTCAATTGCACCAGCATGTTGAGCTGTACGTAGCCGAAGTAGTAGTAGCTGATGCCGTAGCCAGCCAGCCAGGGGTCGTGCGGAGGAAATTGGGGTGAGGCGAGGATGCCGTTGAGAAAAGCGAATTCCATGGGCTTTTCGGTGCCGGCGATGTCGGGGTTGTAGGCGCGGAAAAAGGCCCAGGCGGCCATGGCCAGCAGGAAAAGCAGCTCGGACGTGAGAACCAGGCGCCAGCGTTGCTTGAAAAAGGCGATCAAGGGGCGCTCGCCATCCTCCCCAGCATGAAGCCCGGCCCGGCCCAACCACACGCCCAGCAGCAAAACCAGGGCCATGGCCAGCACGGCGCCGCCGGCATTATTGCGCAAGACTCCCAAACTGGCGCCCAGCCACAGCACATAACCGGCAGCTAACAAACCCAGGGGCTTGCTAAAGGTGTAGCCGCGGTCGGGGAGATGGGCGAACAGGCGCCAGGCCAGGGGCATGGCGACGAGTCCGAAGAGTTGGAGGATGAACCAGAAGCGAAGGAAATTGAGCATGAGGGTATGAGAGAAGGGGAAACGTGTTTTTAAGAGGAGAATGGGAGATTGGGAGAGGGGGGGAAAACCCGTTTAAACGGGTTTATTTCTGTGCTGCGAAAATCGTTCAGAAAGGTGGTTCCCCCAAGGCATTGTAAGACACCGTTTCTTCTCGGAACATTACAGGGACGTCGTCAAATACGATTCCTTGATCAGCCGGACCTTCATCAACTGCAGCATAGTGCTCCAACCAGGCATTTGTCTTGCCCTGAGCATGGAGTTCCTTCTGGTGTTTGACATAGTGAATAGCTTTGCCACGCTGGCCCTCCCCCAAGGTTAAAACGCCATAACCACGCTGCCACGCAAAGTACTCCTTTCCCATATCGACATTGAGATAATAGGAACTCGCCCCTTTGAGATGCTTCACAGCGTGCGCTACAGCTAACTTTGGCGGAATCGCTGTAACGACATGGGCGTGATTGCGATCACTTCCAATGGCGTAGAGGTAAATACCAAGTTCTGCGGCCTTTTGCACCAGATAGTGGTGTAAACGCTCTTCGTTATCGGGCGTAATGATGGGACTGAGATCCTTGGTCGCCCAGACGAGATGGTAATAAGTTCGCCAGAAAGACATAGTTCTTCACTCTTAGAAGGGCTAAAACGTGTTTAAAACACGTTTCTCTTTTTTAACGCAACAACCGATAGATCTTCACGCCGGGATTCTCGAAGACAATCTCCGCCTCACCGGCGTTGACCAGGACATCAAACTTGGCCAGTTGGGCGTCGCTGAAGAGCGTCCGTTCAAGCTGGCCTACATACACATAGTCTACATGCAACTCGGCGATGATCTGCCGCAAGCGGGCGACATCAGTCGTCTCCCAGAACTCACGGCCGACTTGCTCGCGTGGGCCTGTGAGAGTGCCGAAGCGCTGCTCGCCCTGATGCTGCCCCAAGAACGTGGGCAGCCCTGTGAACGAGGATACGCGTAAGCCGCCGGCGCGGTAATAATCATAACCGACATTCTGGCCATTCACCGGATACCACGATGCCGGTGCTTCGGCCACAACCGGCGTCCCTTGCACATGATCCAGCAGCCAGCGAATCGCCTCGTAATCGTGCTTAAGCACGATTTTATTCTCGTAGGTGGGCCAGCCATACTCACCCACCGACATAAACGCCATGCCATCGAGCGTCGTGCGGGCAGGTCGGGGACCGGGGAAACGGTCGTTGACACGACTGGCCGTCCCCCAGATCGGGAACACCAATCCCAGCACCAACAATACTCCCAACAGGTTGGTCCACGCCCATCGCCATCCTGGGCGCCAGGACTGTATCCGCTCCCACAGGGCAGGTAACGAAGCGGCGGAGGCAATCCCCAGCATCACCCATACCTGTGTATAAAACTTGAACAGCGTATTCATGCGATAATAATCGCCGTGCTGGCGGGAGAACAGACCTTCACCGCAGCCACACAAAAAATCCTTGAGATAAAATACTTCCACGCCCAACAAAATCAGAACGCTCGTAAAGAACAACAACGCCCGGAACTGCGCTTCTGCCGAGCTGCTACGCCGGAAAAGCAGCAGGCCAATCCACACAACCAACACAAACATGAGGGCGATCACGCTGTAGCCCAGCCAGAGCAGCACCGCCCCCACCAACAGACTTAATCCCAGCAGCGCCTGGATCAGGGATAGATCCCACGAAGGCTGTACCAACGCCTGCACATGGTCCAAATAGCGCGGCGCTCGCTCAAAATGCTTCATCAGCCCCGAAAGCCAACGCAACCCCGGCACATCGCCCGGAGCATAACGCATCTCGATCCACACATAACTCAGAGTCAGAAACATGAACAAACCCCATATGCGCAGCCACAGACCCAGATCTGTCTTCATGTAAGTGAGGCCCACGCCCGTATTGAACACCGTGGTATAGTGACTGAAGAAAGGCCGATAGAACAGATAGGCCAGTCCGCCCAGGCATACCACAAAAACCGCGGTCGGAAGCATACGAACCCTGCCATAGCTCTTCCATTCTCTCAGGGCCCAGGCCAGCACCCCGAGGCCCAGATACGTGGGCAGGTCCCAGGTGTTGATGACGCCGATGGCGCCCAGGGCCAGGGGCATCGCCAGTAAAGCCAATCCCCCCGCCAACCAGCCCTCACTCATCAGCGAGCGGCCATAGCTCGCTACCAGATTGTAACTCAGGGCCATGAACAACACCGTAAAGGGAATCCCCATCATATGCGGGTGCAAGTCGGCGAACAGATAAGACCAGAAAGGGAACTCATTGATCGTAAAAGGAATCACGCGCGAGGGCGTCCAAAAATTGTAGGGCGGCAGGTTTATCTTCCCGCCCAAGGCATCACCCAAGCCGGCAATCACACGCACGACGCTCTCCAGCAAGGGGATGTTGGAAGTGAATGTGCTGTGGCTTTGTTCGGCAATCTGCCGCAAAACAATGAGTCCACCGTCCAGATTCCCCATCATCACCACAAAAAACACGCCCAGCAGCCCCGCCCCCAAACCGCGACGCCACCATTTACCACTGGTAAAATGACGCTGGCGCGGCATCAGGCTGTAGACCAGGCTGAACACGCCACTGGCTGTGAAGGCAAATAGGGTGGGAATAGCCAGATTGAAACCGATAGAAGGTCGCACACCTGTCAGTTTGAACAAGCTGGCCAAGACCTGATAGCCATAATAGTAATAATTGATATAGCCACCGGCAAAATAAGGATCATACGGCGGGAAATAGGGCGTCCGCAGGACTGCGTTCAGAAAAGCAAACTCCATCAATTTTTCGCCGCCCTGCCATGGCTGCCACAGATCGGGATTGAGCAGGCGAATGAAGACAAAAAACAAAAAGGCACCACTGAACAAGGCCTCACTGAACAAAAGCAGCGGGCGGTGCGCCTTCATAAAGGCGCTCATTTCAGGCCGGTTGCGTCGCCATAAAACCCTTGCCAATCCCGCCAGGACGACCAATCCAAGAATGGTTGGAAGTAGGTTATTCTTGAGCAGGTGCAACGAAGGCAGCATCCAGCTCACCCAGGCCAACAGAATCAAACCCAACGCTCGACTCAATCCGTAGCCCCGGTCGCGCAGATTGCTGAACACGGCAAAGGCAATCGGCCATGTCAGGATCTGGATCACCAAGAGTACCAACCACCAGAACACCAGCATCAGCCAGCTATGATCGCGCAGGGGGTTCCAGTCCACCCGCCCCACGCTGGGGAGCTCATCCACCGGCTGCTCCAGGAGTAACGTCGGGCCTACTGTTTCCTTGTCTGCGGCGGGGATGCCCCGGTCTTGGCGCCGTTGGCCGGTGTAGCCGGGGATCGCCGTTTCCCAGCTCCCGCCCAACAACTGATCCCACTCCGTATCCGACAGATCACGCACTTTTTTGTAGATCAGTGTGCGGGGGTGATCATACACCCAAAAACTCTCATCCGCATTCTGATCGTTGATCTCGATACCGAACAACTTGGGATAAGTGTGAAAATCCTCCACCAACTCATAACCCAATTTCCCCGAAAACAGCAGATCATAAAAGCGGAGGCTGAGGGGATAGCGCTCGGGCAGATGCGGCAGCGCCCCGTACAGGCGCTTGGTGGCCAGGACGTAATAATCGCCCTCGCGCATGTTCTGCTTGATGATCTCGTACTTCTGGGGAGTATCCTCTTCGTACATGGGCATGACCACATTGCGCCAGCCATGTGCACCCGGATTCCCCTTGGGAATCGGCAGATTCAGGGGCATGCCCTCTTCCCAATGCTCGGTGATCCACACACTGCCATCAGGAATATTTTCGTACATCCACTTGGAGGCGGTAATGAAGGGATGCTCG
>JAADGC010000031.1 GCA_013152585.1 Chloroflexota bacterium | reverse complement strand
TTTCGAGTTCACGTGAGTTGCCTGCTTGACACGTTCAGGGTGACACAATAGACTGGTGTCCAGTAGCGGTTTTCATATTTGGAATTGCTGTAACCGAGGGGACGGCCCAGAATTTGGGCGAGCGAACCGCACCCACGACCAAGTCGGGTTCACCCGGCGTCGTTTTATAGCCCGGCGGGTGCCGCGCACGTCGTCGCCCTGTCCTCGCCGATTGAAATCGGGCTTTTTAGGCGCTTCGCGCCGGAGGTCGGCCTGCGCCGACCGATCTTGTTGACGGTGACCCGTCGTTTCGGCGACCTGTCCCCGCAGGCCTGATGAGCCTGACTTCAATCAGCGAGAGCAAAACGGAAGGTCATTGATGGACGTTCAATGGACGTTCACTCCAGCCCCAAAATCCTCTGACCTCCGGATACTCCAAAGCGTAAAGGAAGAGGCAGCAGCGGCGAAAAGCAGAAAACTCATCCCCTCGATGCCCTGACTCGATGCCCTGACATCACTTTTTCCCCTCTGCCAGGGTTGGCGGATAGCTCTTTCAGATGAGATAATGGCTTTTATGAACGAGAAGATCCTGGTTGTCGAAGATGATCTCACTTTGATTGAGACCCTGGAATATAACTTGACCCGGCAGGGCTATGAGGTGCTGACCGCCGCCGATGGTTGGCAGGCTCTGAAAGTGGCGCGGAAGAAGCATCCCGATTTGATTGTGCTCGACATTATGCTGCCCGGCCTGGATGGCCTGGAGGTGTGCCGTATCCTGCGCCAAGAGATGACGGTGCCCATCTTGATGCTCACGGCGCGGGCGGATGAAGTGGATAAGGTGGTGGGACTGGAGATGGGCGCTGATGACTATATTGTTAAACCCTTCAGCATGCGCGAACTACTGGCGCGGGTCAAGGCACATTTGCGGCGGGTGACACTCATCCACAAAGAAATGGCGGCGAACGGGGCCACTCCTGCACTTCCAGACGCAAGGGAACAACGACGCCTGACTTTCGGCGACCTGACCATCGACATCAACCGTCACAAAGTCACTTTGGAAGAGAAAACGCTGCGTCTTAAACCCAAAGAGTATGATCTGCTCCTCTTTCTAGCCCGCAACCAGGGTACGGCTCTTTCTCGTGACCTGATTCTGGAGCGGGTGTGGGGTTGGGACTTCGGTGGGGGCAGCCGCACGGTGGACGTACACGTGCGCTGGTTGCGAGAAAAGCTCGAGGTCGATTCGGCCAACCCCGAACGCATCGTCACGGTGCGCGGGGTGGGTTACTGCTTTGAGGGGTAGCGGTTCAATGTTCCACAGCATTCGTTGGCGCATCGCTGTCCCTTACGTGGGCCTGATCCTGGCGATCACATTGGGGCTGACTTTGTATGTATCCAATCAAATGCGTCAGGCCCGCCTGGATAACCTGGAGACACAATTGCTGGCTGATGCCCGACTGCTAACTGACAGCATCGAGATCATGCAGCCGGACGAGGGCGAAACATGGGACACGCTGAGCAAGACATGGGCGGCGGCGTTGGGCGCCAGGGTGACGCTCATCGCCGCGGACGGCATGGTATTGGGCGAGTCACACGAGGACCGGACACAAATGGGCAACCACCTTTACCGTCCAGAGGTGCAGCAGGCGTTGGCCTCCGGTCAGGGCAGCAGCATCCGTTTCAGCCAGACCGTGGGCTACGAGATGATGTATGTTGCCACCCTGGCGCCGGGGAAACAGGAAGTGGCTATCGTGCGGGTGGCGCTGCCGCTGCGCCAGATCGAGGCGGACGTGAGCCGCCTGCGCAAGAGTGTCCTGTTGGCGGGGCTGTTGGCGGCGTTGCTGGGTGCGCTCCTGGCACTCTTTATCGCCGAGCGCACGGCCCGTCCCGTATACCGCCTGACCGACGTGGCCGTGCGCCTGGCAGAGGGAGACCTGAGCGCCCACTTGCTTCCGACCACCAGAGACGAAATCGGTCGGCTCACAGATGCTTTCAATTACATGGCCGCCCAGATTCGGGAAAAAGTGAGTACTCTGGCCGGGGAGCGGGCGCGGCTGGCCGCCGTGCTGGCGCATATGTCCGATGGCGTACTCATCACCGACGAGACGGGACGGGTGCGGTTGATCAACCCCGCTGCGGCCCAACTCCTGGGAACGAGCGCAGAAAAGGCGTTGCATCAAACCTTCGCTCAAACCGTGCGCTATCATCAGATCATTGAGTTGTGGCAGGAATGTCTCCGCCAGGGACAAGAGCAGGATCAGATCGTAGAGATCCGCCACCAGGATCTATTTTTGCAGGTTATCGTGACCCCTTTCCAGGAAGTGGAGTGGCATGGCTGCCTGGTCATCCTGCAGGACCTGACCCGTATCCGCCGCCTGGAGACGGTGCGACGGGATTTCATCAGCAATATCTCACATGAACTGCGCACCCCTCTGGCCGGGTTGAAGACACTGGTGGACACGCTGCGCGATGGAGCGCTGGACGATCCGCCGGCCGCCCGACATTTCCTGGATCGTATGGACATCGAATTGGACACCCTGATCCAGATGGTGCAAGAGTTGCTGGAACTCTCGCGCATCGAATCGGGGAAAGCGCCCTTGCGGCTGGAGATGGTGGCTGTGGCCGATGTGATCCTGGGGCCGGTGGATCGTCTACTGCCCCAGGCCGAACGGGCCGGATTGACCCTCAGCGTGGATTTGCCGCCGGCACTTCCTCTTATACGGGCTGACTCCGACCGAATGCAGCAAGTGATCGTCAACTTGGTGCATAATGCCATCAAATTTACACCATCAGGTGGGCAGGTGACCGTCTCGGCACAGCGGATTGATGACGAGTTGGTGATTACGGTGCGGGATACCGGCGTTGGCATCCCCGCTGCTGATCTGCCGCGCATCTTTGAGCGCTTTTACAAATCATATCGAACACACAGCGACGGCAGCGGCCTGGGACTGGCGATTGCCAGGCACATTGTCCTGGGGCACGGTGGTCGCATCTGGGTGGAGAGCGTCGAGGAGCGAGGAAGTACGTTCTACTTTTCGTTGCCGGTAGCGACGTAGCCGCGTCGGACATCGTGCCAGGAGAGTCAGGGAGCTGGATTCACTGACTCTCTTTTGTTGATAGTCCCTGGGTTATTAACAAAAGGTTAACCAAATGATAGCCGATTGTTGACCTTTCGTTCGTATGCCATTAAACCAGGTGCTGTAGGATTATCTACGTAATTCAAAATCACTCAATACTTAAGGAGAGAAGAACAAAATGCGTAGATTTTTTCTGTTTAGCTGGGTAATAGTGGCACTGCTGCTGACAGCTTGCGGTGGCCAAACCCCGGCCGCAACATCCACCTCCACCCCGGAGGCTCAGACCGGTGGGAAGTCGATCACTTTGAACGGTGCCGGAGCTACCTTCCCCCTGCCCGTTTACACCGAATGGAATCAGATGTACCGCTCGGTGCAGCCCGATGTAACCATCAACTATCAGGGCATTGGCTCTGGTGGCGGCCAGAAAGCAATTTTGGATAGTACGGTGGATTTTGCCGGCTCCGACTCGCTGCTGAAGGATAATCAGTACACCAAGATGCCCGATTTGCAGATGCTGCCCATGCTGGCAGGGGCGGTCGTGCCCATTTACAATCTGCCGGGCGTGGACAAACTGGTGCTGGATGGTCCTACGATGGTGGACATCTTCATGGCGAACATCACCAATTGGAACGACCCCGCCATTGCCAAACTCAATCCGGGCGTCAGTCTGCCCGATGCGCCCATCGTGGTGGCCCATCGCTCCGATGGTTCTGGTACTACCGAGATTTTCACCAGCTATCTGGGTGCGGTGAGCGAGGAATGGAAGAACTCTGTGGGTGTGGGCAAGGCTATCGAATGGCCTGCCGACAAAAACGGGCAGGGCATCGGCGGCAAGGGCAACCCCGGCGTGGCCCAGGCAGTGCAAGCCACACCGAATGCCATCGGCTATGTGGAGCTGGCCTATGCCAAGAGCAACAGCATTCCCTTTGCCAACCTGATCAACGCCGCCGGCAACGAGGTCACGGCCGATGCCGAGACCATGCAGGATGCCATGGCCGCCTTCGCCAACGCCTTCAATGAGCGCCTCACGGCCAAGATTATGAACGCTCCTGGTCAGAAATCATGGCCTATCATGGGATACACTTACCTGATTATTCACATGAAAGAGAATCAGAATTGCGACAAGACCAAAGCGCTGCTTGAGTACGCCTCCTGGGCCGTTAGCGACCCGGCCGCCGCCCAAAAAGCCGCCGACCTGGGCTACGCCACCCTGCCCAACGCGGTCAAGGAGCTGGTGATGGCGAAACTTCAGGAAGTCACATGCAACGGTCAAAAGGTTCTACAATAACTCCTATGCTGAGTTCGCAACTTGGCAATCGCAACCCATCCTGGCGAGCCAGGATGGGACGCTGGTTACAACATGGCGATCGGATATGGAGAACAGCGCTGTTGGTGGCTTCGCTGCTGACAGTGCTGCTGGTTTTGATGATCGCCTGGGAAATATGGACGGGGTCTACGCTTTCACGCCACGAATTTGGCTGGAATTTTCTGCTTCCCTGGGTGGAATCCGTCTGGAATCCGGCCCTGGATCGTTTTCAGGCCTGGCCCGCCATCTACGGCTCACTGATTACCTCCCTCATCGCCCTGGCCCTGGCGGTGCCTTTCAGCGTCGCTATCGCCATCTTTCTATCTGAATTGGCTCCCCCCGTACTGCGGACGCCTCTGAACACCATGGTGGAGATGTTGGCCGCGGTTCCCAGTGTGGTGTACGGCTTGTGGGGAATCTACGTCTTCCTGCCCGTGGTGGTGACGCCCATCGGCCGGGTGCTGGCGGCCTCGGTGGGCAGTGTGCCCGGCCTCTCCCTATTGTTTGCCGGGCCCATGCCGGTGTCGGGCACCAGTCGCCTGGCTGCGGCCCTCATCCTCACCTTCATGGTCACCCCCACCATCGCCTCCGTCAGCCGGGAGGTGTTACAAGCCATCCCCCGTTCGCAGCGAGAGGCCTCTCTGGCCCTGGGCGCCACTCCCTGGGAGACGGTCTGGAAAGTGCTGCTGCCCTACGGGCTTTCCGGCATTTTGGGGGCGGTGATCTTGGGATTCGGCCGTGCTATTGGCGAAACCATGGCTGTGACCATGGTGATCGGGAATGTTTCGGGCAGCGGGTACTCTGTGCTACGGCCTGGCTACACCATGGCCAGCATCATCGCCAACGAGTTCGCCGAGGCGGTCAGCGATATGCACACCTCGGCCCTGATCGAGATCGCCCTCATTCTCTTCGTCGTCACCATCATCCTCAATGTCATCGCCCGCTGGCTGGTGGCGAGCGTGAACCGCAAGACCATGGGGAGTTAGCGCCATGCCTCAGGACCTTTTTGCCCAGATCGATCTACCCCGCGTGTACCGACGTCGCCGTTTTCTCAACGATGTTGCGCTCAGCCTCACCGGTGTGGCTGTAGCCTTGGCGGTGATTCCGTTGGTTTGGATTGTGGTCTATGTATTTCTCAAGGGCATGCAAAACATCAATCTGGATTTCTTCATCCATCTGCCCCAGGCGATGGGTACGACGGGCGGCGGGGTGACCAACGCCATCCAGGGCTCCATCGTGATGGTTCTGGTGGCGGTGGTGGTGGCGATTCCCATCGCCCTGCTGGTGGCCTTCTATCTCCTGTTCCATCCCCAAACGCTGTTGGGGCAAATTTTGCGTTTCAGTACCGACTTGCTGGCAGGCGTGCCCTCCATTGTCATCGGCCTTTTTGGTTACGCCATCCTTGTGGTGCCCTTCAAACATTTTTCGGCCCTGGCCGGTGGACTGGTGCTGGCCATGATCATGCTGCCGATCGTGATCCGTTCGGCGGAGGAAATGCTGAAGCTGGTGCCCAAGGAGCTGCGGGAAGGGGCGCTGGCCCTGGGCGCGCCCGAGTGGAAAACATCGCTCTCGGTGGTGCTGGTGGCGGCGCTGGAGGGCATTGTCACCGGCGTGATGCTGGCCATTGCCCGGGCCACGGGTGAGACCGCTCCCTTGCTGTTTACCGCCTTGGGCAATGAGCATTATAATGTCGTGGCTTATGTGCGCCAGGGTATCTCTCAACATCAAAGCATTTTTCAGATTCTGCACAAAATTTTGGCCGAGCCCACCGACGCCCTGCCCCTGACGCTGTGGAAATACGCCCAGCAGCCCTATCCCGAGCGGGTAGCGCAATCGTGGACGGTGGCCTTGGTGCTGATGTTTTTTGTGCTGGCGCTCAACATCGGTGCCCGTTCCTGGCTTGCCCGGAAGCGTCGCCAGACCCGCGGCTAAATAACGATCAGCTTTCAAATAGGCGAAGAGAAACGATGACTCAATCCTTAGCAATCAAGATGGTAATTCGCCGTCTTTCGGTTTTCTATAAAAGTTTTCAGGCCTTGCACGAGGTCGACATGCCTGTCTATGAACATCATGTGACGGCCATTATCGGGCCTTCGGGCTGTGGCAAATCTACGCTACTGCGCTCGCTGAACCGGATGAACGATCTGGTGCCCGGCTCCCGTATCAAAGGTGAGGTCTTGCTGGATGGCGAGGACATCTACGATCCCGGCCAGGATGTGGTGGATGTGCGTCGCCGCGTGGGCATGGTGTTCCAGCGTCCAAATCCTTTCCCCATGAGCATCTATGACAATGTGGCCTTCGGCCCCAAGCTCTATGGCATCAAAAAGCAGCCTGTTCTGGATGGGATCGTGGAAGAAAGTCTGCGCGCCGCCGCCCTGTGGGACGATGTCAAGGACAAGCTGAAGCAATCGGGCATGGCTCTTTCTGGCGGGCAACAGCAGCGGCTGTGCATCGCCCGCGCCATCGCTATCCAGCCAGAGGTGCTGCTGATGGACGAGCCCGCCAGCGCCCTGGACCCCATCGCCACCCTGCGTATCGAAGAGCTCATTGCCGAGCTCAAGCAGCGGTTTACCATCGTCATCGTCACCCACAACATGCAGCAGGCCGCCCGCGTCTCCGATTACACCGCTTTTCTGATGATGAATGATCAGCGGGCGGGGGAGCTTGCAGAATTTTCAGAAACCGC
Organism: Chloroflexota bacterium; assembly: GCA_013152585.1. Classification (GTDB taxonomy): domain Bacteria; phylum Chloroflexota; class Anaerolineae; order J102; family J102; genus JAADGC01. Next base: position 1,571 of record JAADGC010000031.1, on the reverse strand, counting down.
CATCCTCTTTACCACCCCCAAAGACAAGCGCACCGAAGATTACATCACCGGCCGCTTTGGATAAGGGCATAACGCACCACGGAATACAACAAATGACTCTCTCTCCCACACCGTCCAATCATCTATCAACTTATGCTTAAAAACAACATCCTTTTTCTCTGTACCGGTAATTCATGCCGCAGCCAGATGGCTGAAGGCTGGGTGAACGCGCTGCTTGGCGACCGCTGGCAGGCCCGGTCTGCAGGCACCGCGCCCTCGGGCTACGTGCATCCCCTGGCCATTCGCGCCATGTCCGAGGTCGGCATCGACATCTCGGGCGGCTATTCCAAGGACGCCGATGAGTTCCGCCACATCACCTTCGATCTGGTTATCACCGTGTGCGATGACGCGAACGAGGCCTGTCCCGTGTGGCTACGCGAGGGTAAGGTCGTCCACAGCGGCTTCGACGATCCCGCCAAAGCGGAAGGCTCCGAGGAGGAGCGTATGGCCGTCTTTCGCCGGGTGCGCGATGAAATCCGCCAGCGCCTTCCCGGCTATTTGCGCAACACGGAGATTCTCGAAGCAGGTACAGAGTGACACAGATCAGCAGAGCCGCAGCCCCAAATGCGTTTCGTTTTGTGGCGACGACGCCCCTACATATAACGAGGTAATCATGTCTCCACGACAACATTTTGACCGATTGTTGAGCCAACTTCGCACCGACATCCTGTCCATGGCGGATATGGTGGATCAGGAGATGTCTATGGCAATGGCCGCACTGAAAGCCAAGGATGTGGACCTGGCTCAGCAGGTTTTCGCCCTGGATGAGCGGGTGAACGCCATGCGTTACCAGGTGGAGCGTACAGCGCTGTTGTTGATCAGCACACAGCAACCCATGGCCCGCGACGCCCGCGCCATCCTTGCCGCCCTGTTCATCAATGTGATCCTGGAGCGCATGGGCGATAAGGCCAAGAGCATCGCCAAAGCGGTTCCGCACATCCTTCTACGCCCCAACCTCACCATTCCCAACGAACTACAGGAGATGGCTGATCAGGGCCAGCAGATGCTGCGGGACGCCATACGGGCCTATGCCGACGACGACGACGCCACCGCCATCGAGGTCGCTAACCGGGATGACGAGGTGGATCAGCTCTATGGCAAGACCTTTTTCTCCGTCCTATCGCGCATTGCCAAGACCAAAAAGCCCGACAAGGTGGAAGCCATCTACGAACTGCTGCGCACCGCCCGTGATCTGGAGCGTTTCGCCGACTATGCCACCGACATCGCCGAGCGGGTGGATTTCATGGTGACCGGACATCTGGCCGAGGTGAACGTGGATGATTGGGAGATGGTGCGGCAGGAGATGGACGCGGATCGGCGGCGAAAACCGGATGCCACCTGACGCTGACGCGTAAGAGTCTCTCACAAAGGAATCGTCCATTAGTGACTGCTTCGTAAATAGATCTCTCGCAAGGGCGCAAAGGACGCAAAGGGGAAAAGGCCGGGTGAAACTAGGCGGCCATTACGAGAGATTTTCATCCTTATCGGCGTGCAGCCGCTCATGGCGTCTGCTTCGTCAATAACGTTAACTC
>JAADGC010000010.1 GCA_013152585.1 Chloroflexota bacterium | reverse complement strand
GATGTATCCGAAGTCGGCTGTGTCGGAGTGATTGCAGCAAGAGAGAGAAACGGTGAGGGGTTCGTTGTCGGTGGTGAGTTGGGCGCCGGCGGGCAGGGTGCTTTCGTCCACGTCGACCACATAGGTTCCGGTCGGCAGGTTGTCGAAGATATAGTATCCGGTGGTGCCGGATTCGGTCTGCGTGGTGCTGATGAGGGTGCCGTCTTGGTACAGATTGACGGTGACATTGGCAAAGCCGGCATTACTTTCGTCCTGCAGTTTGTTGCTATTGGCATCATTCCACACAACGCCGCTAATTGATTCCTGGCTGCAGCAATCGCTTTTGGCGGGGGAGTTGGCGCCGCCCAGGTCTGCGATGGGTTCGGTAGGTGTTGTCGGCTGCACTACGCCTGGGCCCGATGCAGCAGGTGCTCCCCCCCCGGACAATGAAGACGCGCTCACATCGCCACCGGCATAGCCAGCCAACAAAAGGACAGCGATGATGATAGTGGCGAAGGTACCAAGTTTACTTCGTATGGAATTCATTTTGACCATCCTCGTGATTTCTTGTCACATCTTTGTACGGGAGATTATCTTCTATCTCCCCTGCTCTATTGGACTCTCTTATGCCTGTTATGGACGTTAACTTCGTTACAATCTTACTTACGAGTCGTTTACAATCTTATAAGTTCAAAACAAGGGAACCGATTATACGGCCCCTTTTTCCTGACATCAGTCCGCCGGCGATGTGATCCACGGAGTGAAGATGTGATGCGGCGTGCCTCCGGGAAAAGGTTGCGTGTCATCGGGTACGTAACCAAAGTCAATGCCCGCATAATCGATGCCGAATTCGAGGGTTCGTGTGGTTACAGAAAGGCCGGAGATGACGTAACCATCGGCTGTCGGAGAGACTGCCAGTGAATAGAGCCCCGGCATCAGGTTCTTAAAATGATAGGTGCCGTTCACATCGCTTCGGGTTGTTGCGGAAAGGCCGGTATCGAGATTGATGGCCTTGATGAAAGCATTCGCGACGCCGTATGTCTCCGAGGGGTCCTGGCTGCCATTGGCGTTGTCATCCACGTACAGGTGGCCGCTGGCACTGGTCAGCAAGATGTCTGTGAAAGCATCCACTTCCACGGCTGCCACCGACCAGGGATCGAGCATCACGGCCCGCACCGTTGGCGTGGAGTGTCCTACGTCAACTTGCGGCATTTCCTGCACCAGGTAGCTGCCATAGAAGAGGTCACGGAAGAAATAATTGCCTTGGGCATCGGTTTGGGTGCAACTCAGCTCGGGGTCTCCGGCATCCAGGGCGCTATCCTGATTTTGATCGCTGTAAAGGCAGACATCGGCGCCCACGACACCTTCTTCTCCCAAGCCCTGCATGCCATCCAGATTCCGGTCATAGTAAATGGTTCCCCTGATGGTACCCACGGCCGAATAGCCAAAATCAACCGTATCGTATGATTGGCCAGCATCCGCCCACAGAAAGGCCGGAGAAACCCTGCTTTCGATCCAACGGGTGGCTTGTAGATCGCCTACCGTGTTGGCATCAATCACCACCCAATAATAACCAGCCAATTCGCTCTGTAACTGGTAATGACCATCGGCGTCGGTGATGGCCTGACCGACGAAGGTATCGTCGGTGCCGGGTTCGTAGATGCCGTCACTGTCATCGTAGTAGAGCGTGACGAGAACGCCACTGATGCCCGTACCGGCGCCATCGTCCTGCAGGCCATTGCCATTCAGGTCCTGCCAGATGGTGTCACCGATGAGGATGGGGGCAACTATGCCCTGCTGTCGCGACGGCGCAGCAGAAAGGGGGCCACCCGCTGCCAAAGCCGGGGAACTCCAACTCAGGCTCCACACCAGCAGGAATAGGGTAAAAATTCCCCCTATCTGTTTCTGTAGAGTTGTTTTGTCTGATCTGTCGGTCTGTTGAATACTTAATTGCACGATATTACACGCTTCTTAATGAGGTTTCAACGAATCTTCCCTATAATACAACGAAAATGCTCCGTCGGCAAGATGTTTTGCTTCCACTTTGCTTACAATTCGCTGACAAAATTGGCATATTGAGGCAGGGCCTTGCGATTCATCGCCGGGCAGCTCGCACCAATACAGCCAGTGCCTTATTTCCGCCCTTCCGCACCCTGCCCCTGGCCGTCAGAGCCATGCTTTGCTGCAAAAGGGGGATGTGATAATCTACTGCTCAGAAGTCGTGCAAAAAGGAATTCCCGTTTTTAACCTGCTGGAGGTGGTCACCGATATTTCGGTGCTGGCAGCACTTCTGACCACCTCCCGGAGCTTCATTCCAGCCAAACACTAAAAACGCAGATTGATTCAGGATAGATAGTATGCGTGTAGCCGTATTGTCCGATATACATGCCAATCGGGTGGCCCTAGAGGTGGTGTTACGTACGATCGAGACGCTGCCGATCGAGCAGATATGGTGCCTGGGGGATGTTGTGGGCTACGGCCCCGAACCCGCCGCCTGTGTTGCTCTCATGCGCAGCCACGCCGACATCTGTCTGGCCGGGAATCACGACCTGGCGCTGGTGGAGAAGCTGGATCTGGCGCAGTTTAATCCCATTGCCCGTCAGGCCATCTCCTGGCAACGCACCCAACTGTCGGACGACGCTCTGAACTGGCTACAGGGTTTGAGCAGCATGCACATCGCCCCGCCCGTGACCCTGGCCCACGGCAGCCCGCGGGCACCGGCCTGGGAATACATTGCCAACAACAACACGGCTGCCGAGAACTTCTCCTTTTTTGAGACAGCCTTATGCCTTGTCGGCCACACGCATGTGGCCGGTGGCTGGCGACGACGCCCGGTGGGCAAGGCGACCGGGGCCGAACCGGTCTTTTGCCCACCGGGCGACATCGTGCATCTCGACAGCGCCTACCGGTGGATACTGAATCCAGGCAGCGTGGGTCAACCCCGCGATGGCGATCCCCGCGCCGCCTTCGCAGTGCTCGATACCACGTCGGACATCTGGACCTGGCATCGCCTGTCATACGACATCGACGCCGTGGCCGCTGCCATCGGGCGGGCGGGATTACCCGATGTGCTGGGTCAGCGTTTGTGTTTGGGCTGGTGAGGGAACCTCCGGCACAGCGCCGACGTCCTAATGACGACACCCCCTGAAAATGACTCTCACAAGGAAGGCCACCGTGAAAGCAAAGACCCTTTTTCTCGCTTCGTTCAGTATTTTCGCCATTGTGCTGGCCGCCTGTGGCGCCTCCCCACAAACGACTTCCGCACCATCGCCACAGGTGACAGAAAAAATGGTGTTGGTAACGGCAGAAGTCGCCGGGAAAGCAACATACAATGATGCTGCCGGCGCCAACATGAATGCCGCCGCCACCGATTTTTTGCAGCAAGAGCGCAAAGTGGTTTACAACGCCCGCCTCACACTGGTAGTGAAAGATACCGCCGCCACCGCCCAGCAAATCGAAGAACTGACCACAGCCACCGGTGGTTATATCGCCAATATGAACGCCTATCGCAGTGGCGATGATCAGCTTTACTACAACATTACTTTGCGCATCCCTGTCTCCGGTTTCGACAGCGTGCGCGATGCCCTGCGCAACATGGCGGTGCGGGTCGACAACGATCAGATCAACACCGACGACGTCACCGATCAGTATTATGATCTCGACGCCCACCTGCGCACCTTACGGGCCACTGCCGACGAACTCATCTCGCTGCTGCAGGAAACACGCCAGCGGGGGGGCCAAGTAGAGGACATTATGTCTATCTACCGGGAACTGACGAATATTCAGAGCCAGATCGAATCGCTGCAAGGACAACTCAACCGCCTTGACAAGCTGACCGCCTACTCCACCATTTCCATCGACATGCGACCAGATGAGCTGACCAAGCCTATCAAATCAAGCTGGCGTCCTCTGGAGACATTGCGCAACAGCTTCCGGGTTTTGATCGATGTCCTGCAGAGCCTGGTCGATGTGCTCATCTATCTCATTGTAGTGATATTGCCCACCCTCATCATCCTCGCCATCCCCGTACTGGTGGTTATCTTTGCCCTGCGCTGGCTGATCAACCGCATCCGCAAAACTCGGGCGCCCAAGGCCGAATAGCCCCCGCTCGCCGTACTTGCCCCGCCCGGTCCGTGATCGGGCGGGTTACTGTCTTACGAATCGAATTCGCCGTCTGACCGAGCCCAAGGTCCCGCAGGGATTTGGTACTTGGCGGATGGCGATTCACTTGCCAAATGCCGGGGACGCCCCCAATGTACACCACAATACAGCAGACCGGCGCACTTGTGCTATAATAAAATGATGTCCTGTAATAACACACACAGAACTTCAGATCAGCGTCAGCAAGGGGTGTAAATCATGTTCAGCAACTTCCAACTGACGAGCCTAGCCGTGATCCCTGTCCTGGGGTTACTCATCTTTTTGCATGAGCTCGGTCATTTTTTGGCTGCCAAGTGGATGGGTGTGCGCGTGATGGAATTTGGGTTTGGCTATCCGCCCCGCGCGCTCAAATTATTTGAACATGGGGGAGTCGAATATACTCTCAACTGGATACCTTTTGGCGGTTTCGTGCGCATGGCCGGGGAAGACGGTGATTTTGACAAAGCCGACAGCCTGCCCAATGTGGCTCCCTGGCGACGTATGATTGTCATGGCCGCCGGACCTTTCATGAACTTTGTTACCGCCATTGCCATCTACGCCATCGTGATGATGATAGGTATTCCGCAGTTTACCGGCGACGCCAGCCAGGTGCCGGTGCAAATCGTGGCCGTGGCGCCCGGTTCGCCCGCGGCCCAGGCCGGCCTGCTTGCCGATGATATTATCGTCGCCATCAATGGCGAATCGATCACAGGCGTGAACGCCGTCAGCGCCTCCATCCGTGCCCATGCCGGCCAGACCGTAAAAATCCTGATGAAACGGCAGGACACCACCTTCACCACCTCACTACGCCCCCGCCTGCCCGATGAAATTCCTCCCGGACAAGGGGCCTCCGGCATCCAGATCACCAGCTACATCCTGCCCGGACAGATGCAGACCGTCCGGTATGGGCCGGTGCAGGCTCTCGTGCGCGGTTGGCAGCAAACAACTCGCATGTTGGCTCTGATGCTCGATGGCCTGGGCGCTATGGTGCGCAGTTGGGTGCAGCCAAATGTCAGTGCGCCGGAAGGCAGTGTGGGGGGGCTTGTAGCCATTGGTCGGGTCACAGCCGAAGTGGCGCGTCAGGGATGGCGGGATTTGCTCTTACTGATGGCCTTTCTCAGCATCAATCTGGGCCTGCTGAACATGCTGCCCATTCCGGCTCTCGATGGTGGGCGCATTGTCTTTGCCCTGATCGAAGCGATTCGCCGCAAGCGCATCCCCCCCGAAAAAGAAGCGTGGGTGCACATGACCGGTTTTGCCCTGCTATTGGCCTTTATGGTCGTGGTCACATTCATGGACATCAGCAACTGGATAGCCGGGAAACCGGCACTGCCCGGAGGCTGAGCGACGTCACTTCAGCCGATAATGAGTCACATCCACGCGGGTGAAATGCGCCTCGGCATCCAGCGTGGCGTGGGTGTCCAGCCATTGCCGCATACGTCCCTGGGCGTCGTAAAACTCAGCTTCGCTTTGGATCAGCCATACACCCTCATACCCCGCCAATCCATTCTGCAAACGCGCGGCTAACTGGCTGGCGTCGGGCTCCCGGTTGGCGTAGGGGGCGTCGAGCCAGGGGTAGGGGCCAGGATCGTAGTATTGGTAGGTCTGACGAATATAAGGAATGAGAAACACCAGCACGTCCTGTGCCTGGCGTTGCGGCTGCACAAACGCCGCCGCGGCGCGGAAATCCGACTTAATCGGCCGATGACTTTGGTTCCATCCCACCCACAGTTGAAAAACCAGCAAGACCCCAATTCCCAGCATCGCCAAAGGACGATTCAATCTGCTCACCTGAATCGCTCCCAGCGCCAGCCACAACAGCAGCGCCGGCAAAATCCAGATCATATAACGATCCGTGAACAGGGGTGTGCGCAGCGAGATCAGAAACAATGCCAGGGGCGGGAACAACCACCAAACTGCCAGGCGCCAGCGGGCACGCGTCCCTTCTCGTGGCAGGACCAGCGCCGCCAGGCCAAAGAGAAAGACCGGTGCAAAGCCCCACACACCGATGCGGGTGGGGATGCCCTGAATCTGCGCCGTGAACAGAACCAATAACATCCGGAGCAGCGGCACAAAGGGGTGCCCGGTGCGAAACTGCGGATCGCTCAGCAGCTTCCATTGCCACCACACCAGGGGGAGATAAGGTAAGATCAAAACAGCCAGGGCCAAGGCATAGCTGCGCCAGCGGGGGTGCCAGCGGGGCGTCAACAAAAACCACAGCAGTTGCAAAGGGATAACAAGCACAGCCAGCACGTGCACATAAAAACATGCCGAGGTCAAAAGCAGCCACAAAAACCATCGCCCCAGACCACCTCGTTCCAACGCCTGCACAAAGACCCACAAGGCCAGCATCACCAGTAACACCAACAGGCTATACATGCGCGCTTCCTGACTGTACCACACATGATACGGATTCACGGCCAGCAACAACATCGCCCCGGCACCTACACTGGCCCCAAACAGCTTCCGTCCCCAGGCGTAAATCAGGGGTAGGGCCAAAATACCGGTCCAGGCGCTGGGAAAGCGCATGACAAATTCCGAATGGCCCATGACTGCCAGCCACGGCCGCAACCCCAGGAAATACAAAGGTCCGTTTTCACCCGGCCGGGTGAAGGTGGCCAGCACCTGCGACAGCGGGCGCGTGGCAAAAAGCAGGCTATCGACCTCATCCCGCCACAAGGATTGGAAATCGAGGCTGGTCAGGCGCCAATACCAGCCTGCCAGCAACACCCCCACCAGCAGCAAGCGCCAAGTGCGAGACCTCATCATCCGGCGGTCGGGGGCCCGGGGTGAGAGCGCTTGGAGCGCCAGTGCAGGAACAGCAGGCCCCCGGCTACAAACAGAAAGACGAAGAATCCACAGCCCAGGAAAAAGTAAGCGCTGTACAGCACGAATGTATCGATCAAGCGTACCATGCGATCGGCATCACCGGCGTCGGGGCTGGCTACGCTCACGGGGGCATCTCCGCCGGGGAGGGGAGCGGTGATAGGCACCGTTGGGGCGCCGGGCGTTGCTGGTGCCGTGGTAGGAGGGGGCACCGCGGGCGAGGGGCCGGGTTCGACCGGCACGGCCGGGGCCACCGTGGGCACGAGCGTAGCTGTCGTCGCCGGCGCTGCCGCGGTGGGTGGGGGCAGAGGCGTGTCGGTGGCTACGGGCGCAGGGACGGTGGGAGGCAGGGGGGTATCGGTGAGGACGGGAGGGGCAGCGGGCAGGGGCGTATCGGTGGGGAAAGGCGTATCAGTAGGGAAGGGCGTATCGGTAGGAATCGGGGTGTCCGTGGGAGGCAGGGGCGTATCGGTGGCAAAGGGGATTTCGGTAGGAATGGGCGTATCGGTCGAGATAGGGGTCGGGGGTAAAGGGGTGGCGGTGGGGACGACAGATGATTCAAAGGCCCGTGTCGGCGGCAAGGCCAGCCACGAAAAGCCCACTGTCAGTAAAACCGCCAGCAGCAGCAATCCCCACAAGGAATGCCTGTGTAAATGCGATGGAGAGGATGAAGTCGGGAATGATGTGCGCATAAGTTATCGTCGCCGCCGCACCGCTGTCATGGCCGCGGTGGGGATCAGGAGCAGGATGAAGAGGACGATCGCGTACAGAGGAATGCCGCCCGATTCCAAACGAGAAGCATGTTGCGTTATGCCGTCCGCGCCCAGAACCAGGGGTTCATGAATGGTATTGGCGGAGAGCGGTGATTGAAACGGGGTTGCAGCTCTGCTGACATTTTGACTGACGAACAGGCCACCAAGGAGCACCAGTACACTCCCTATCAGGATTGCCATGCGTATGCGATCGGACATAGCATCGATTATACACCGGAGCGGTGAGAATATCGAAGTCAGACATTGCCAGACGTGCACCCCAAGGTTTTGGCAAGACAGGGAAACAAATTCGGGGTTAAAGGGCGTTCCGCCACCTGCAGCTCCTTCGCTTCACTCAGGACAGGCCCGCGGGGGCAGATCGCCGAAAATAGCGATCCGTCGTCAACAAGATCGGTCGGCGTAGGCAGACCGGCGGCCGCAGGCCCCAGAGCCCCGATTTCAATCGGCGGGACAGCGCCGACCGCCCGGCGGTGAACCGCAGGGCTAAAAAACGGCGCCGGGTGAACCCGGCTTGGTCGTGGGCGCGATTCATTTGCCAAATGCCGCAGACGCGCCTCTTGGAGCAGGGCTTCAGATATGACAACGAATAAGAGGATGGAACGAATGGGTTTTAGGTGGGTGAGGTGGCAGATGTAAGCCATGTTGTCGA
>JAADGC010000231.1 GCA_013152585.1 Chloroflexota bacterium | reverse complement strand
CGCACATGCACCATCATCCGCTCTCCGTCCACAGCCGCCACCCGCAAACGCACGCCCTCACCCACCCGCAAGCCACAGCCGTAGATCACCGTCAAACAGGCCCGGTACCGCCACCGCTGCACCCGACTTAGTATCTCACTGACCTCCTCCACGCTCAGCACTACCGGCAACTTCTTCTCCCGCCGCGGTCGCATCAGCGTCAGAGTCTGCCATTCCCGGCCCAGTGTCTGCTCAAAAAAGAACTTGATCCCATACAGGGCGATTCTGTACGTGCTGAGTGATACTTTTTTCTCATGTTCCAAATAGAGAAAATACTGTCGTAATTCCTCCTCACTGATGCGGTCTGGCGCTTTGCCGTAGTACTCTGCCAACTGTCGCACAGTCCGCACATACGCCTCCTGCGTCTTGGCCGACAATCCCCGCAATTGCAGGTCCTCGAGCATGCGTTGTCGCAAAACACTTCCTCTTCGTCCTGACGTTGCCATGATCATACCTCCTGGAGTCGAATGGGGTTTTTGTGGGCCTACAATTTACCCACTCCAGGAACCATACACGCCTCTTTTCTTTTTCCCAAGCACTCCCTCTCCCCCCTCACTTGGCTCTTCCCCTTCACTTCCTCCCCGTCTCCTCGCTGCCCCTGCGCAGAGCGCTTAGTTCAACTATTAAGTAGGTGGAATTTTTCTGCCTAGCCTGCGGATAAATTGGACAGACCAGAAATATTCTGTATAATAGCTCAAAATGAATGTTGATCAGAATTTTTCCACCTATACATCCAATACGGGATACATTTGTAGAAAAAGTGACAGCTCTTCCCCGAAATCAGTGTGACTGAAAAACTAAAACAAGGATACACCACTTTTCCCTTCCTGGCAAGCACAAATTTTCGAAAAGATGCCTCAAAATGAAACAACGGCCCAAGAAATTGCTCGATCAGGTTCGCGACATCATCCGCCTGAAGCACTACTCCATCCGCACCGAACAGGCCTACGTCGACTGGATCAAACGCTACATCCTTTTCCATAACAAACGCCACCCCCAGGGCATGGGCGCGCCGGAGATCGAGGCCTTTCTCACCCATCTCGCCGTGGAGCGCAACGTTGCCGCCTCCACCCAGAATCAGGCCCTCAGCGCCCTCCTCTTTCTCTACCGCGACGTCCTCAAACTGGAGATCGGCGCCAACATCGACGCCGTGCGCGCCAAACGACCCAAACGCCTCCCCGTCGTCATGACCAAAGAAGAGGTGCGCCAGGTGCTCGACCAGTTGTCAGGCGCCCACCGCTTGATGGCCCAATTGCTCTATGGCAGTGGCTTGCGCTTGATGGAGTGCGTGCGGCTGCGCATCAAGGATGTCGATTTCCAGCAACATCAGATCATCGTGCGGGATGGCAAAGGCGGCAAGGACCGCATCACCATCTTACCTGAGAGCCTGGTCATCCCTCTGCAGCGACGCCTGCAACGCACCAAACTACTCCATGAGCAAGACCTGGACGATGGCTACGGCTGCGTCTATCTGCCCTACGCCTTCGCGGAGAAAGCCCCCAACGCCTGTCGCGAGTGGGTCTGGCAATACGTCTTTCCCTCCTCTCGCCTCTCCATCGACCCGCGCAGCGGCGTCAAACGTCGTCACCACATCCACGAGGACAACCTGCAAAAGGCGGTCAAAAAAGCCGTTCGCCAGGCCGGCCTTAATAAACGCGTCTCCTGCCACACCTTCCGCCACTCCTTCGCCACCCATCTCCTCGAAGCCGGCTACGACATCCGCACCGTTCAAGAACTACTGGGCCACAAGGACGTGAAAACCACCATGATCTATACCCATGTCATGAATCCCGGCCCTTTTGCCGTTCACAGCCCGCTTGATCCATAATAATTCCATCCCACCACCATCATCCCCATTACGAGGACCCCACCCATGCCCCCCAAAGTACTGGTCACCGGCGGCTGCGGCTATATCGGTAGCCACACAGTGCGCGAATTGCAACGTCAAGAATACGAGATCGTCGTTTTTGATAATCTCGTCAAAGGCCACCGTCAGGCGGTGAGCGACGCCCCGGTCATCGTGGGCGATCTGCTCAACCCCGATGAGATCGGCGCCGTGTTCGAGCAGCATCCCGATATCGACGGCGTCATCCACTTCGCCGCTTATATCGAGGTGGGCGAATCAATGCAGCGACCCCGCAAATACTTCCGTAACAACGTGCAGGGCAGCGTCAATCTCCTCGATGCCATGGCCGCGGCCGGTGTCGGGCACCTGGTCTTTTCATCCACCTGCGCCGTCTATGGCACGCCCCAGCAAGTGCCTGTCACCGAGGACGAATCCTACAAACCCGAAAGCGTGTACGGTGCTTCCAAGCTCATGGCCGAGCAGGTCATGGCCTGGTACGACCGCACCAAAGGCATCCGCACCACGCCCTTGCGCTACTTCAACGCCTCCGGCGCCAGTTTCGATGCCGCCATCGGTGACGCCTACAAGCCGGCCAGCCGTCTCATCCCCCGCCTAATGGAACATATTCTGGGGCAACGCCACGATTTTTACATCAACGGCAACGATTATCCCACGCCCGATGGCACCAACATCCGTGACTACATTCACGTGGACGATCTGGCCATTGCCCACATCGCCGCCCTGAATTATCTGTGGAAAGGCGGTGACAGCATGGCGTTTAATCTGGGCACGGGCCAGGGCACCAGCAATATGGAGATTATCAACATGGTGCGCCAGGTGACTGGCCTGGAGTTTGATGTGCGGATCGGAGAACGCCGTCCGGGAGATGCCGTGCGCATCTGGGCCGACAACAGCCGTGCCCGCAGCGTACTGGGCTGGCAGCCCCGCTATGGCCTGCGTGAGATCATCGAAACCGACTGGCGCTGGCACAGCATCCATCCCCGGGGATTCGACGATTGAGCGCCGCCACGCACTATCATCATCACACCCCGGTCCCCTACTACAGCTTCCCGGCTTTCGACCACTATCCCCACCTGCGCCATGGTGTGCTTACGCGGCATGGGGGGGTGAGTCCGGCGCCGTGGCAGTGCTTGAATCTGGGCTGGACGGTGGGCGATGATCCGGCGCGGGTGGAAAGTAATTATCAACGCTGGACTGCCGCCCTGGGCTTGCGTCGTGCAGATTTGACCACGACCTGGCAAGTGCACGGCAACCGTATTCTTCCCGTAGATGCCGGGAATTTTGGCGGCAGTTTGGGCAAAGCCGATGGGCTGATCACCCGCACGCCCGGCATTCCCCTGGTGCAGCGCTACGCCGACTGCACCCCCATCCTGGCTTATGACCCTGTACGGCATGCGTGTGGTATCGCCCATGCCGGCTGGCAGGGCACCGTGGCCCGCACGGCCCAAAGTTTGATCCGGGCCATGCAATGCGAATTTGGCTGTGAGCCCGCAGACATGGTGGCCGCCGTCGGTCCCGCCATTGGCCCCTGTTGCTACGAAGTCGGCCCCGAAGTCATCGCCGCCGTGCGCCAGAGCCAGACTGATCCCGAAAGCCTGCTCAGCCCCACACGCCCGGGCCATGTCCGCCTGGATATGTGGCAGGCCAATGCCCGCCAACTGCACGAAGCCGGAGTGGGGCAGGTGGTGGTGGCCGAACTTTGTACAGCCTGCCACCGTCATACTTTTTTCTCGCACCGCGGCGATCATGGCCAGTCCGGTCGCTTTGCCGCCTTTATCATGCTTGAGGACAGTGATACGTGATCCGTGTTGCGTGAATTGTCACGTATCACGGATCAGCCACCTTGCCTGAAAACGCCCTCAGGGCGCATAATAAAGTCTGGCTGATGCCTTCCGACTGCTGACCAGCGACTACCAACGCATGACCATTCCCATTGCCGACAACCTCCTCCGTGTCCGACACCGCATCGCTGCCGCGGCCATAAAAGCTGGCCGTGATCCCGGTGAGATCAGCCTGGTTGCAGTGAGCAAAACCCATCCCTGGGATTTTGTCGTCGCGGCGCTGGCTGCGGGCCAGCTCGATTTTGGCGAAAATCGTCCCGAAGAAGCGTACGCCAAATTCATCGAGCAGGGCGGAGCTGCTTCCCCCCGGCCGCGACTGCATCTCATCGGCCCCATCCAAAGCCGTAAAGCCACGATCGCACTAACCTGCCGGCCCGTGCTCATCCACAGCATCGACCGCCCCAAAATCGCCCGCAAGCTCAATGGTCTGGCTGTAGCAGCGGGGGTGACCTTGGATGTGCTGTTCGAAGTCAACGTCTCGGGCGAAGTGAGTAAGTTTGGTTTTGACCCCGACCGTCTGACGGCGGCCCTGCCCGAACTGCTGGCCCTCCCCGCCCTGCGTAGCCACGGCCTCATGACCATCCCCCCCTTCGATGCCGATCCCGAAGCCGCCCGTCCCGTGTTCCGCGTCTTGCGCCAGTTGCGTGATCAGTTGCAACAGGCATGGCCCCAGGCCGACTGGTCGCAGCTCAGCATGGGCATGAGCCATGATTTCGAGGTGGCTGTCAGCGAAGGCGCCACCATTGTGCGCGTGGGCTCGGCCATCTTTGGCCCCCGCACCTACCCCACCTGAGTTATTATCTTATCCCCCCACACCCTTTGCAGGAAGGCAAGATGTTTGAATCACAGACCATCAGTTTCATCGGTGCTGGTAACATGGGTGAAGCCATGATCAAGGGCATTCTTCGTGATGATTTAATGCCTCCAAATCAAATCCTGGCTGCCGATCCACGAGCCGAACGCCGGACTTATCTCGAAGAAAAATACGGCATCCGCACGACGTCCGATAATCGTGAAGCCACGCGGGCCGCGAACATCCTCATTCTCAGCATCAAGCCCCAGGTCTTACCCAAAGTGATGGATGATATCCACCTGGACCTGGACCCCAATGCTTTGGTGCTCTCGATCGTCGCTGGTGTGCGCACCAGTGTCATCAACAAGGGCTTGCGACACGCGGCCATCGTGCGATCCATGCCCAACACGCCGGGGCAATTCGGCGTGGGCATGACCGTGTGGACATGCACGCCGCACGTTTCAGAATCGCAGCGTTTGCAGGCCCAAAAGATATTGCAGGCGTTGGGGAAAGAGATATGGATGGAGGATGAAGGCTATCTGGATATGGCCACAGCCCTCAGCGGCACCGGCCCCGCCTATGTGTTCCTGTTTATCGAAGCCATGATTGACGCCGGTGTGCACATGGGCTTTGCCCGTCACATCGCCGAAGAAATGGTGCTGCAAACCATCGAAGGTTCGCTCACCGTGGTACGCGAGCTCAAACGCCATCCCGCCACCCTGCGCAACATGGTCACCTCGCCTGGTGGCACCTCTGCCGCCGCCCTGTACGAGATGGAAAAAGGCGGTTTCCGCACGATCTTATCCAAAGCTATCTTTGCAGCGTATCGCCGTTCTGCCGCACTGGGCGATGCTTCCGAGAAAAAACTCAACGAGGATTAACTTCAATGGCATTTATCATCATTTTTATCAATCTATTCTTTCAGATATTGAGCTGGGCTATCATTATTCGCATCCTCCTCAGTTGGGTGCGCATCGATCCGTATCATCCCCTGATTCGTTTGCTCGATCAGATTACGGAACCGATTCTGGCCCCTATCCGCAACATCTTGCCATCTGCCGGAGGGTTCGACTTCTCCCCCATCGTGGCCATTGTTCTGCTCTCGCTTCTACAGCGGTTGGTGCTATCGCTGTTCTGATTTCCCCTGCGCCTGGGAACCCGGATCGCTGTGCGAGCGTTGTAGATGTGACACCTTGCTCGCGCTCTTTCCTCAAGGTTTAGGCCCATGCGTATGATTCTGCTGGCACTGACAGCGTTTGGCTTGCTGCTATTGGCCGCTTGCAGCGGTTCTGCGACCGACCCGTTGCCTACAGCGATCCCGCCATCCCCAACCCAGATACTTCTTCCCAGCCCCTCTCTCATGCCCGATCCCACCGAATCCCCATCTGCCTCCGAATCACCCGCGGCCTCGTCCCGGCGCCACAAAGCGTCGAGCACGCCGCAACCGCGCTTGATGCAAACCCCCGTGCCCAAAGGCCAGCGGGTCGAGCTCGATGGCTGGGTGTATGAGTCGGATGGGGAGCTGTTGCAACCTTTGCACGCGGTGGGCGAACAAGCTGCGGGTGGCAACGACTTCGAGCGGGTGGCGCAGGCAGCTCTACGCCTGGTAGCCACGCAGTTGGGCCTAACCGAAACCAGCCTGCAGGTGCGCCACATCCAGCCCATCACCTGGCCCGACGCCTCGTTGGGCTGTCCGCAAGAGGGTATGTTGTATGCTCAGGTGCTCACGCCTGGCTACAAGGTCATGGTCGAGGCTCCCGATGCCACCTACGAGTTGCACCTGGACGCCAACGGGGCGGGGGATTTCTGCCCACCGCGGGAGTAGTCGTAGGCCACACCCGTCCGTCTCATAGCGCCATGACCCCGCAGGGTCTGCGCTGCGGCCTCACCAAAACCGAAATCCGGGCGCCGGAACCGGTCGGCCTGGCCGCTGTGATCGGCAAAGGGAATGCGGCGCTGCCGAAAACGCTGGCGAATCTCTTGTTCCCGCGCAGCCATGATCGCTCAAGGTGTGGCCGCGGCAATGCGCTGCCGGGCTAATTCGACATAATCAGGGTCGATATCGTAGCCGACATAATGTCGGCCTTGTTGCAGTGCGGCAATAGCCGTGGCGCCGCTGCCCATAAACGGATCCAACACCACGTCCTCGGCAAAAGTGTAAAGCTTGGTCAGCCGCAGGGGTAACTCCACGGGGAACGGTGCCGGATGTCCCACCCGGCGGGCGGAGGCAGTGGGGAAGTGCCAGATGCTTTTGCTGTAGTCCAGAAATTCGTCCCGACCGATGGTGTCCTGGCGCTGCTGGCGCTGGCGACGGAAGCGGCCTTTGCTGAAGACGAGGATGTATTCGTGTACATCGCGAATGGTCGGATTGCTGGCCGACTTCCACGAGCCCCAGGCCGTGGAATTGCCGGCGCTGGCGCCTTTGTCCCAGATGATTTCTCCCCGCATGAGAAAACCAAGTTCGATCATAATCTGATTGATGAAGCTGGCCAGGGGGATGTAGGGCTTGCGGCCGAGATTGGCCACGTTGATGCAGGCGCGGCCGCCCGGCACCAGCACCCGCTGGGTTTCGCGGAACACAGCCCGCAGCAGGTCGAGATATTCATCCAGCGTCAGGTCTTCGTCGTAGCTTTTACGAGCATTGTAGGGCGGCGATGTCACCATCAGGTGCACGCTGTTGTCGGGCAAACCGCTCATGTGGCGACTGTCCCCCACCAGTATCTGATCCCGCACGTCTTCCGGCAGGGGCTGCTCGACATAGGGGCCGCTTTCGTCGGGCTGGGGCTGGTGCTGGTAGAGACGGCTGGCGTAAAAATAGCTGCTATCGTGACTGATGCGGCCTTTACTGCCAAACGCCGACGTGTGCGTGGGGCGTTCTGAGTGCGAACTCATGGTCACTCATCGTTGGTGTCGGTGTCCAGCCATTGCCGGACGGCGGGGGAGAGGGGGATGTTCGGGGCCAGATCGGGGGCGGGAATGGGGGCCAGCATTTGCTGCTGCATGGGCACAATGCCCGTCCACACAGGGAGTGCAACATCGCTTTGCTGATCGACAGGTGGCCCCGAACGAATCTTGGCCGTAGCACTTTCGATCTCAAGGCGTGCCACGGCGGTGGCGGCCAACTCTCTGTGCGAAGGCGGCCGGGTTTCATCCCAGCGCCCGGGCATGAGATGTTCGCTGATGATTCGCAGCGCCCGCAGTTTCTCCGCCGGAGTTTCCAGCAAACGTCCCCGGCCAAACAGCACTACCGAGCGATAATTGATTGAGTGGCTGAATATCGAGCGTGCCAACACCAGGCCATCGAGCAGGGCCATGGCTATGCTGACAGGCTGGCCATGGCCGATATGCTGCATCAGCCGGCTGGCCGGGGTGCCGTGCAACAGCAGGGCGTCGCCATCACGGGCGTGCAGAGTGGGGATGACAAAGGGCTGTCCCTCTGTCTCGAAGCCCACATAGCAGATCTGGGCTTCGTCGATGATGGGAGTGATGGTTGCCCGATCGTAATGGCCGCGGTCAGGGTGGCGTTGCAGGCGGTTGCGGGTTGTTTTGGGGAAAAGGGACATGAGGTGGCGTCAACGTGAGATGAGTGGGCGTGGCCGGGAACGATGGTTGTTTTTTAGAAGTGGTCAGACCCTGCGGGAACTTGGCGCTATGAGCCGGGCTCTGCTGATCAGGCGGGGACGAAGTAGACGTCGGTGGGTTTGAGCTTGGCATTGCGCAGGAATTTCGCCTGCACTTTCATGCCGATCCAGTCCAACGATGCTTCACTGGCATCCAGGCCTATCAGCCGCGTCAGTAGCAGCGTGTCGGCGCCCTCAAATTCGATCAGGGCCAGGACGTACGGCGTTTCGGGCAGAAATTCTTCGGAGCCGAAGTAACAGACCGTGAAGGCATGCACCTGGCCTTCTTGCGGCAGCTCCACCCAGTCGGTCTCGGCACCATCGTACATCCCGTGCCCGCGGGGCGTGGCATAGGTGTATTCGCCGCTGGCCTCGCGGTTGCCCAGCAAGACCTTGTTGGTCAAACCGGCAAACCAGGGGCTATCCTGGGCATAGCTGTGCAGATAAGTGATGCTGTAATCCTGTTCGATCAGGATGGGTTGCAGGGCTTTGAGCCATTGTAGGGTTTCCGGTGTCAGTTCGCCGGGGAATGGCAGACGGTGGACAATCGTCCCACCTAAAGTTTCTTCGCGTTTCGGGGGTTGCTTTGCCATGATGATTCCTCTCGAATATGAGTGTCGGCGGTTACAGAGGCGTCAATCCTCGTTTTCGAGAATGGTGACGGTAACATAGGTGCCGGTGCCGGCGTGAGAGTGGGTGGCGCCGCGGCGGGCATTGGCGACCTGTAGGGTGGGATCGTTAAAGTGCTTGGAGATCGTCCCCTGTAATTGCCAGATAGCGAATACGTTTTGCATCAGGCCGGTGGCGCCGACGGGATGCCCGCAGGCGATGAGGCCGCCAGAGGGGTTCACCGGACATTCGGGAGCATCAGGCAGGTCGAGCCCGTAGTCCACACCCGGCATGAAAGCCTTGCCGGAAGCGGCAAAAGGGCCCCCTTCGCCATAACGGCAAAGGCCCAAATCTTCGTACGTCTGCACCTCGGAGCTGGTGTAGGCATCGTGCAGCTCCACGAAATCGAGTTCATGCAGCGGATCGGCAATGCCGGCCTTTTTGTAGGCCATATTGCCGGCTGTGCGTCCGGCCCGGAAGCTGTGGATGCCGGGATAGCGGGTGCCGTGCTCCCACAGGTGCTGATAATAAGCCCGCGTATCGTCCGAGGCCTGTTCCTGGGGCGTGGCGTAATCCCGCATAAAGGTCTCGTAGCCGAGATGGGGGCGATCAGACATGCGCATGGCGTCGGTGCCGCGGCCAATGCCCGTCACTTTGACCAACGGGCGGGGAATCGTGGCCCCGGCGGCTTCCAGCTTTTGCAGGCCTTCTTCCGAGCATAAGATTGTCGCCGCCGCCCCATCCGACATCACGCAAATATCCAGGCGGGTGAGCGGCCATGCCACCATGGGGGCGTTTCGGACATCTTCCAGGGTGATGCGATGGCGCTTTTGGGAGTAGGGATTGTGATAAGCGTTGCGATAGTTCTTAACGGCAACGTGATCCAGTTGTTCGGTGGTGGTGCCAAATTCCTTCATATGCCGGGTGACCATCATGGCATAATAGCCGGAATAGAACCCCCCCACGGGATAGTCGAAACTGATGTCCGAAGCCAGGGCGATGAATTCGTTGCCCTTCCAGGTTTCCACATGGCTCATCATCTCGAAGCCATAGGCCAGACAGACATCCATATGGCCACTGGCGATGCTTTTCCACGCCTCCTGGAAGCACAAACCACCTGTGGCACCCCCACCCTCGACACGATGACTGGGTTTGGGGCACAAGCCCAGATAATCCTGTATCATAATCCCCGCCATGAGCTGGCGGGCAAAGTGGTCGCTGAAATAACTACAGACCGAACCATCTACCAAACTGATAAAGGCCCGATGATCCAGGCCGATATCACTGATAGCGTAATCGTACGCCTCTTTGACGATGGCCGGGAAAGTCTTATCTGGGCGGGCCTTAGCAAATTTGCTGACGCCACCAGAGATTGCATAGACTGGGCGCATAATGAACCTCCTTGTCTGTGTGCGCTATACGGTTGGAATCGTTGACACGGGGTCGGGGAAGTAACCCCGTGAGAAAGCATAACGGTGAATGCCCGTACTTGTCAATCTGGCTCAGGGAGTTTGAGGAGGGTTGACGCCTGTTCCCCCCAACTCGCCATAGCGAAAACAAGCGGTGATGTGATCATTGACCATGCCCACCGTCTGCATGAACGCATAGCAAATGGTGGGGCCCACAAAGCGAAAGCCCCGGCGTTTGAGCGCCGCGCCCATGCGCTGCGAGATGGGCGTGATCGCCGGGATGTCGGCCACCGACGCCCAGGCATTTTGCTGTACCCGGCCATCGACAAAGGACCAGATGAAGGCATCGAAGCTGCCGAATTCGTCCTGTACGGCCAGAAAACGACGGGCATTGTTCACAGCGGACTGAATTTTCAGCCGGTTGCGGATGATACCGGCATCGGCCAGCAGGGCGGCTATTTTGGCGTCATCGTAAGCGGCCACTTTGCGTGCGTCAAAGTGATCGAATACCTGGCGATAACGCGCACGTTTTTTGAGAATGGTAATCCAGCTCAAGCCCGCCTGCGCCCCTTCCAGGATCAGGAACTCGAACAGCGTACGATCATCGTGCTCGGGCTGGCCCCATTCGTGATCATGATAGGCAACATACAGCGGATCGTCGCCGGCCCATTCGCAGCGGCGCCATGAAAGGCGTTCGCAGAGAAGTGGGGTGTTGGGAGTTGGTGAAGCACTGGGCTGAGAGGACATACCGGCATTGTATCATGCTTCGGGAGGAGCTTCAATATGGCCGGTTTCGGTGGCTGCGTCCCAGGAAATTGGGCGTAAGGTTGGAGGTGGCGCTGCGGCGCATCACGGATGCGCCGAGCGCTTCATTTTTTCGTTATGTTGTGAGCGTTGCCTGTGGCACTGATCATTGCTCACCGATTACCGACCACTGCCTACACGACTTGGCTGCGGCGTTCCAGCAAGAGCACATCATGCCACACACCGTGCAGGTGCCCCAGCTTTTGGCGTCGCCCCACCACCCGAAAATCACAGCGTCGGTGCAGGTGCAGGCTGGCCTCATTTTCGGGGAAGATCCCCGCCTGCAAAGTCCACAGCCCCGCCTGTTCGGAGCACGCCACCAACTGACTGAGCAAACGATAGCCCACACCCTGCCCGCGGGCCGTGGCCGCCACATAGACGCTGACCTCTGCCACGCCCGCATACACACAGCGGTTCGATACAGGGCTGAGTGCAGCCCAACCCACCACTTCGTCGGCGGCCACGGCCACCAGGCGGCAGGCGGACAGATGGTGCCGGTGCCAATCCTGCCAGTCGGGAAGTGTCGTCTCGAAAGTAGCGATGCCTGTGGCGATGCCTTGTTCGTAGATATGCTGCACTGCGGGCCAATCGTCGGCTTGCATGGCTCTGAGCGTGATATCCATCGTGTCATGCCTCCGTTTCGGTGATCCAACGCGACATGATGGCGATGTCGGCACGTATCTCCCATGAGTGCGTTTGCCAAAAGGCAATAGCATCCTCATTGTCGCGGAACACGAATAAATGGCATTTGTCGATACTCTGTGCCTGTAAACTGGCGACGCATCGCTGTACCAGGGCCGTGCCGATGCCGCGGCGCCGGCACGCCGGCGTTACGGCCAGATGATGAATAAGGCCCCGCCGCCCGTCATGCCCACACAGCACCGCGCCCACAACGACGCCCTGCTGCACGGCCACGAAACTCAGGCCGGGATTGCGTTGCAAATAGCGGGCGATGGCGGCTTTCTCGTCGGCAGCGCTCAGGCCCACGCCAGGGCTGGCTTGCCACAACGCCACTACCGGCTCGTAATGCGCCAGGGTCATGGCTGCGATGCGTATGGAATCGCTGTTCGTAGTCATAGCTTAAAAAAAAGGTGCAGTTGGCGGATGCTGCACCTTGGAGTACCTATGATAGCAAAGAACCGAGACAGACTCGACCAGGATAAGGAACGCACATCGCGCACTTTTTACGGATGAACCACGTATGGATGGGGTCAGGCGACTGCCGAGACGGTCTCGGAGGCATCCACAGGCTGTGTCGCCGGTTGATCCAGTGCTTCCAGATAAGCGTCGATAGATTTCGCGGCTTGTTGGGCGCCCCACATAGCGGTCACGACCAGATCCGGGCCATTGACAGCATCGCCAGCCGCCCACAGACCCTTGCGCGAGGTCATGGCGGTCTCGGGGTCAACCAGGATTTCACCCCATTTTTTGGTTTCCAGATCGGGGGTTTGTTTGATGAACTTTTCGTCGGGCCAGAAACCCAGCGCCAGCACCACCAGATCGGCATCGATGATGAATTCGGAACCAGGGATGGGGAGGGGACGGCGGCGGCCAGAGGCATCTGGCTCACCCAGTTGCATACGGCGAATCTCGATCTGAGCCACATGCCCATGTTCGTCGGCGATAAAGCGAATGGGCTGCGTGAGGAATTCGTATTGCACCCCTTCTTCGCGGGCAAAACCCCGGTCTTCTTTGCGACCGGGCATTTCCGCCTCGCTACGACGATAGCTGAGGGTGACTTTGGCGGCCCTGGCCCGGATGGCCGAGCGCACGCAGTCACTGCCGGTATCGCCACCGCCTACCACCACCACCTTCTTGCCTTTTACTTCGGGAATGTGGGTGCCGGGGGGCAGGTCTTTGGGGGGGAGATTGGTGGCGATCAGAAATTCCAGCGACTTCCACACGCCAGGCAGGTCCTCGCCTTCGGTGCGCAGCGAGGAGGGGATTTCGGCGCCGATAGCAATCAGGACGGCGTCGTATTCTTCCATCAGGTCATCGATGCTGGGATGACCTGGCGTATTGATGCGAGTATTGCAAATAAAGCGTGTCCCCAGGCCTTCGATGCGTTCGATAATGGCATCGACCGTATCTTTTTCGAGCTTAAAGCCGGGGATGCCATAACGCAGCAAACCGCCCGGTTTGGGCAGTGCTTCATAGACATCGATTT
Organism: Chloroflexota bacterium; assembly: GCA_013152585.1. Lineage (GTDB taxonomy): Bacteria > Chloroflexota > Anaerolineae > J102 > J102 > JAADGC01. Next base: position 1,065 of record JAADGC010000231.1, on the reverse strand, counting down.
GATGCCCGCGCAGCGCCAACCATTCGGCGGCGTGGAGGCCTGCCGGACCCGAGCCGATGATGGCCACGCGGTGGTTTGTCTTGCGGGAGGGTTTGAGATCGGGGCCGCCATGTTTGCGCACATAGTCGGCCAAAAAGGCTTCGATCTTGCCTATATAAACGGGAGCGTTGACGGCGCCGACAACACACGAACCTTGACAAAGTTTTTCCTGTGGACACACACGGCCACATATCTCCGAAAGGGTCGTTGTCAGACGAAAGACATCGTAGGCTGCAAAAAATTGACCCTGCGAGGTCAGCCACAGTGCTTCCGGGATGCCGTTGTGCACCGGGCAGGCCGTCATACAAGCCTGGGGTTCCGGGCATTGCAGACAGCGCGTGGCTTCGATGACAACTGTTTCTTCATCGTACCCCTCATAAACCTCATGAAAATTAAAAATTCGTTCCTCAGGGGACTGCTTGGGAACGGGTACACGGGGTATCTGGAGTCGGGCTTTACGGTCGATGGGGCGGCGGCCGGTTTTGTTCATAAGAGAAACCTCTTATAGTTTAGTGTGTGGGATAGCATTAGCATAGCAGATAAGGAGGCTGGTTGCCAAGAACCGAAGATAAAAAATGAGCATATGAGGCGCCGCAAAACAAGATAAACAGGCGATATTGAACGGGAATTTGCAAAACCTGCCTGCAACTCCATTCTATTTTTAACTAGAGTCTGGCGAAAACGGAATCCGTTCCCGATAGACGTATTTTTGGCCACGAATTGCACGAATTGTGAAAGGCTTTTCACTTCTTTTTTCGTGCAATTCGTGGCCAAACCGAAAAACGCCAGGGTACAGTTTCTAATAGGCCAATATAAGATAGGAGACGTATTATGTCTATGACCAGGATCATAAGAAAATCAAACTTACGGCTTAGCAAAGCATTTTTGGCCTCGGATATTGTGTCACCCTTCGCCAGGCTCAAGGGCATGCCCTGGCTTAACCCGCCGCATCACGGATGCGGCTAACGCTTTCGTGAGCAGCGGTGAGGCGGGGGGCGTTGCCGGTGGGGAGGCGTGGTGGCCGCC
>JAADGC010000061.1 GCA_013152585.1 Chloroflexota bacterium | reverse complement strand
GTGGTGTGGGGGTCGGAGGGAGGGGAGTGGGCGTGGCCGTGGCCGTGGGTGTGGGGGGAATGGGCGTGCGGGTGGGTGTGGGGGTAGGCGTGGCTGTGGGCAGGGGTGTAGAAGTGGGTGTGGCCGTAGCCGTACTGGTGGGTGTGGGCGTGGCCAGCGCCAACAGCACCGCCTGTTCGATGCGTTGAGCATCGGAGGTGTCGCCGCAAGAAGGGGTGATGGTGAGCGCGGCTTGGGCATGCTCAAGGGCGCGGTGGTATTGTCCTGCCTCAACCTCGGCATCGGCCAGAGACACGTAGGTGCGATAGAGCAAACAGCCGCTTTGGCCGCCGGCGTATTCGGGCTGCTGGTCGTAGACTTCGGTGAGTTTGTCCACCACAGCTTGCCAGTCGCGGCGTTCGGCGGCGCGAACCCCGGCTTCGTACAGGTTGGCCAGGCGTCGATCTGTGGCCGCGCGCTGGTTATCGGGATGAATGGTGAGCGCAGCGTTGAAGAGTTGCAATGCTTTGCGCACATCATCGAGGGAATTGCCCGGTTCTGATATCAGGCGCTCACCATGTTCCAGATAGCTGACGAACAGAAATTCCTGAATGGCTTCAGCGCGATATGTCTCATCGCGATGGCTGATGTCTTCGAACTGGGTGATGGCTTTGCTCCAGTCGCTGGCATCATAGGCCGCCGAAGCTTCGGCGAAGAGCGCTTCCAGTTCCTGCTGCCGGGAGACAAATTCCAGCAGGGCGTTGACGTCTTCGTAGTTGGGATAGCGGGCCTGGATGTCTTCGAGATGGGAGCGGGCGGTTTGCCAGTCTTCGGCGGTGATGGCTTCCTGCGCGGCCTGATAGTTTTGCGCCAGGTCGCGCAGCAGCCGAGCCTGCTTGAGGCCGGCCTGGGCGCCGATGTCGGTGGGGTTGAGTTCGAGGATGCGTTCGAAGGCGTCGATAGCCCCATCATAGTTCCCGATCGCCAGTTGCGATTGGCCTTCGTTGTAGAGTTCGACCAGCTCGGCCGAAGGATTGGCGCGGGTGAGGAATGGCAAGCGATCTCCGGCCACCAGGAAGATGATGGCGGCCGCAGCAATCAACACTGTGAGCGTGATGATCCAGGGCAGCCAGCGCAGGCCGGTGACGGGGGTCCTGGCATCGGGGGGGGCGGGCAGGGCGCCGGGGGCCATCTCATCCAGTTGGATGAACCAGTTGATCTCGTCGAGCAGGGCTGAGACATCGGGCCGACGGGCGCCCATCTCCTGCAGGCGCGTAAAGGCGGCCAGGGCCTGGCGCCACTGGCGACGTTGATAGTAGGCCATTCCTTCGGCGTAGAGAAGATCGGCTTGTTCGCTGAAGGGTGGCGATGCGGCAGCAGACGCCTCGTCGTGAACGCCGGACGGGAGAGGAGAGGTGGCCTGAGGCTTGGCGGAAGGCTGGGGAGATGTCATGCGCAAGAAAGTTTAGCCGCTGCGGGGCTGCTAACGCAAACTGCTGGAGGTGGGTTGATGACGCAGCACGGGTTCCGAGCTGTTTTGAGCTCGGCCCGGGGCCCCTCCTTGCAGGGCAGGCAGATAAATACGATACGGGTCCCACAGACGCACGTCGGTGACATGGGACCATGTATTGAGACGCCCATCGACCCGATTCCAGTTCTGGATGCGGATGGTGATGGTCTCCCCCAACCATGTACGGGGAATGGGGATGAATGCCTGCCGCCAGCCCAGATCGGCCAGCACACCTTCCTGCCATTGTTGGTAAGGCAGGCCATCGCGCAGGGCCAGGATTTCGCCCGATGGCCCGTTGAGCCGTACATCGAAGGTGTCGTACCAGCGGGATTGGACTTCGCTGTATTCGGTGTCGTAGGTGAAGAGGCGGTACCAAAAAGTGAGGACGGGCTGGTCGAGGACATCGGCGCCGGGCAGCAGCAGGGTCTGGCTGATGGTGGCGGCACCCACGGGCACGGTTCCGTTGCTGTCGCGGGGGATGTCCTGCCCGGGCACGTTGGGGCCATACGCCGGGTCGCCCAGTTGGGCGACGGGCACGGTTTGGCCACTGGGTCCCGGGGCCAGGATGATCGCTTGCGCCAGGGCACCGTCGTGCTGCCATTCACCAAAGTTGCTGCCGGCAAAGTCGCCATCGAGCAAGCGATCGATATAAATGCCGCCGGCCAGTTCCTGCCAGGCCGAGGTATTGCCGGCGCGGTCGCGAGCGCGCAGCCGGAAGAAGTAGCGATGACCGAAGTTGCCGTAATATCGGGCGCCGGTGTCGGGCACGTTGGCGGCGCCCCAGATGGTCCAGGCGCCGTTACGGCCATCCTTGACCTGCACGTCGAAACCATCGACCCCGCTGCCATCGGCTTCGTCATAGGCATGCCAGGCTATTGCAAACGAGGATTGGCGCTGGTAGCGCTCGATGGGCTCGAAGGCAGGCAGGGGGGGGTGCAGATCGACGAGATAGCTGCGGCTGTGCAGGGCTTCGAGATTGCCGGCGATGTCCTGGCTTTGGAATTCGAGCACGTGGCGTCCGGTGGTATCGAGCTGGATGAGTGCGCTGGCACTGCTTTCCACCCACTCACCGCCGTCGATGCGATAGCGTAACACATCCACGCCGGAGGCGGTGTCGGTGGCCCGTAGTTGTACAGAGACCGGGGTGGTGTACCAACCGGAGGGGGACTGGCGGCCGGCAACGAGCGTGGACGTGGTGAGAGGCGGGGTGCCGTCAAAGCGGATGGCTGCGGGCAGAACAACGCGGGTGCCGAGATCGGCATTGCCGGCATGGTCCATCAGCCAAAAATGCACGTCCCAGGCGCCTTCGTTGGGGGCGGTGATCAGGGTGGAGATGCCCATCGGCGGCAGGGGAATGCCATCGGTGCTGGAGATGGGAGGAGCGCCCAGTTTGACGTAGCCCGCGGCAATGCCCGATAAATCGGGCGGGTTGATCCAACTCAGGCTGAAGCTGTTGGTCTGCGACCAGCCTTGCGGGCTGAGACTGACGGCCTGGGGGCTGGCCGGGGGGTCGGGATCGATGCGGATGGTGGTCAGTTGTGGGGTTTCGCTGTTGCCGGCATGGTCGGCACTGTGGAAGAGCAGGGTGTGTTTGTCGGCGCTGCTGAGGGTGAATTGGGTGGTGGTGACCGTGGGGCTGCCGTCGATGCTGGCGGTGGTGTTGGCCACACCGGAGAGTGTATCGGTGGCCACGAGTGTGACTGTGACCGCCGAGATGAACCAGTCATCGCGACCGCGGTGCCCCTGCAATTGCACGGTGGTGGTGGGCGGGGTGGCATCGTAGTGCAGGGCTAACGCATCTTCCCACACGCCCACGTGCGTGGCATCCACATTCCCGGCGCCATCCTGTAACCACACATAGGCGCTAAACCGACCTTCGGCCGGCGCCTGGATTTGACGCAGGATGCTGCCGCCGCCGGGCCGCCAGGTGCCGTCGGTGGCGTTTTGGGGGGCAGCGCCGATTTTGTAGTACAGGCCGCTGATGCCACTGAGATCGGGAGGAATAGCGAGGGTGAGATCGAACTGGTTGTCGTTGCTCCAGCCGCGGGGAGCGATATCGATGGGGGTGGGGGCGCGGGGAGCCTCGGTATCGATATGGATGCCGTTGGGGATGAGATAGGGGTCTTCAGCATGGCCGAGGGCATCGACGGAGTAGAATTCGACGCTGTATTCGCCGCTCTCGCTGAGGGCAAAGGTGGTGCCGTGCTGCCAGGCGGCGCCATTGACGCGGTAGAGGGTGTCGGCGACGCCAATGCCTTCGTCGGCAGGGAAGAGGGTGACGGTGACGGCCTGTGTGTACCAGCCATCCACGCCGTCACTGGGCAGGATGGCGTAAGAGGTCACTGGCGGCTGGCGGTCGATGTGGATGGGCAGGCTTTGCGGATTTTGGGTCAGCCCGGCCAGATCGACGGCGTAGTAGGAGAGGGTATGCGGGCCTTCGCTGCTGACGACAATGGTGTTGCCGCGCTGCCAGGGGGCGTTGTTCAGCCGCCAGTAGGTGGCGTCGGGGCCCGAGGTGGCGTCGCGCGGGGTGAGGATGATGGTGACGGCGTCGTCGTACCAGTCGTCGACGATGGGGGTGGCGCTGAGGGCGAGGTCGGTGGTGGGGGGCTGGGTGTCGAGGCTGAGGGATTGGGGGCCAGCCGCGGTGTGATTTCCGGCCACGTCGTAGGCCCGCACACTCAGCAGATGCACGCCATCGGTGCTGATTTGCAGTTGGTCGCCGGAGCGCCAGGCGGCGTCATCCAGACTGTATTCGCTGCGCTCCAGCCCCGAACCGGTGTCGGTAGCCGTGATTTGCACGGTAATGGGCGAGGTGAACCAGCCGTTGGCGCCCAGATCACCCTGGGGATCGATGGTGAGTTCGGGGGGAATCGGGTCCCATTGCACGGCGTCGAGGGCCACGCGACGACTGTTTTTGTCGATGTTGCCAGCATTATCCTGCAGCCACAAAAAGAGATGATAGCTGCCGGGGTCAGCGGGCTGGATGGGGCTAATGCGGTTGATGTTGGCGCCGTCGACGCAGGTGCCATCCAGATCTGTGGTGGGTTCGGTGCCCAATTTGTAACAGGCGGCGGCAATGCCGCTGGTATCGGTGGGATTGGTCCAGGTGACGGTGAAGGCGGCGGCGGTGGCGGTCTGCCAGCCATGGGGCGTCACGTTGGGCACGCTGAGGGGCGGGCCGGGGGGGGTGAGGTCGAGTTTGAGGATGAGGGAGATGGCGTCGGCCGGAGAGGCGGCGTTGCCGGCGCCATCGACTGGCCATAGCCAGAGTTCGTGTGCACCTTCGGCGGCATTGGGCAGGCTGTAGCCGCTGCGGCCATCCGTGGCGCCGGCCCAAAATTCGCCATCGCTTGCCTGCTGAGGGCGGGTGTCGAGCAGGGCGCGCACGCCGGAGATGCCGCTGGGGTCGGCGGGCGCCTGCCAGCTCAGATCGAACTGGTTGTTGTTGGTCCAGGTGCTGGGCACCACGGTGGCGTTTTGCAAGGCCGGCGGCGGGGTGGTGTCGAGCGGCAGGGTTTGCGTGGCGGCGTTGTGATAATCGCTGTTGCCGGCACTGTCGGCCAGCCACAGCCACACGCTGTGTGCGCCGTCGCCATCGACGGCGATACCGGTGATTTGATCGAGGGCGGCGCCTGGCACCCAAACGCCATCGTCATCGTTCCGGGGGGCGGTATCGAGCTTGTACCAGGCGCCGGCAATACCGGCGGGGTCAGCAGGATTGCTCCAGCTCAGAGCAAAGGCGTTGGTGGCGGCCCAGGAGGCAGGGTCGGCCAGGAGAGCAATGGGAGCCGCGGGGGGGGCGGTGTCGAGGCTGATCGGAAAAGCGGGGCTGTTGTCCACGCTGCCCAGGGTATCGGTGATGCGGAATTGGATGAAGTTGAGGCCATCGGTCAGGGGGAGTTGGGTGACCGTGATACGGCGGCTGCTGGAGATGGTGCTGGTGGATTGCAGATGGGCTGTTTGCCAGCCGGACCAGTCACTGTTGCTGCTGATTCGGTATTGATAGGCGATGTCGGCACTGAGCCCGTCGGTATCGCTGGCGCTGACCGCGGCCGTGGCGGGTGTGACATTCGTCCACTGCCCCACAGCGGGCGTGAAGTCAGTCCAGAGGCTATCGGCTGCGGGGGTGGTAGTAGCCAGGATGAGGAGGGGAAAGGCGATGAGCCCGGCGGTGAGGCTCAGCGCCAGCAAGAGGAGTCGCAGGGGATGAAATGCTCGCATAGGATGGATTAGGGAAGACAGAATGTAATGGGTTTGAACGCGCAAAGGGGAACATGAAGCGGTGCTGATGCCACGCCTCTGCTCCCCCATAGTGCTCATGTGGTATCGTCAGGAGCGGCAGCAGGTCCCGCCCGTGATGCCGCTCAATCGAGTTCGAATCGGTATCCCACCCCACGCACGGTGACCAACCGTTGGGGATGATCGGGATCTTCTTCGATTTTAGTGCGCAGGCGGCGCACGTAGACGGCAATCTGGTTGGGATACCCACCGTAGTTGGTTCCCCACACGCTGTTCAGGAGTTGGTCGTGTGTGAGAACCCGCCCGGCATTGCGCATGACGCAATGCAGAAGACGACATTCGATAGGGGTGAGCTCGACGGTGCGGCCGGTGGCCAGTTCGGCGCGGTTGGTAAGCGGATCCAGACGGATGCCCCCGGATTCGATGCGATCGGAGGAGTCGCCTAAAGCGTATGCTTCGGTGCGCCGCAAAACCGCTTTCACACGGGCCAGCAGTTCGGATGGCTCGAATGGTTTGGCCAGATAATCGTCGGCGCCAATCTCCAGGCCTGCCACCCGATCGGCTGTTTCGCCTTTGGCCGAAAGGAAGATGACGGGAATGGGGTCGTGGCTGCGGATTTGGCGCAGAGTTTCAAAACCGTCCAGCCCGGGCATCATCACATCGAGGAGCACCAGATCGGGTTTTTCGCGTTCCAGCAAAAGGAGGGCGTCGCGGCCGTTGTTGGCAGCCAGCACTTCATAGCCTTCTTCGCGCAGGAGGAAGGCAGTCATTTTTACGCTGGGTGGGTCGTCATCAACAACAAGAATACGCATATGATCGTGGGTCGGATCCATGGAATGTACCTGATCCCCGGCAGCGGCATTATACCACCGCGCCATGCTGCGGGCAAGGGTGCGCGGGATAGTGGGGGGTTTGTCGAAGGAGGAGAGAGAACGGATCATCATGGTTGTAGAATGAGAGGCCAGTAGTGGTCGCGAATAGCCTGGATCAGGCCGATTTCGATTTGGGCGCTGCTGTTGGCTTGTAATTGCACAATGGCGGGCAGGGGGGTGGTGCTAATGGTGCCTGCCGGGGGGACGAGCCAGAGGCTGTATTGGCCGGGATCGAAGCTGCGGAAATAGATCTGGCCCTGGGCGTCGGTGAGGGCGACAGAGCGGGCGTTGCCGCGGGCGTCACGCAGGGTGACGATGAGATCGGGCAGGGGGGCGTCGCCGGCGTTGTAGTGGCCATCTTCGTTGCTATCGCGAAAGACGGTAAGCAGAATGTCGCCTGTGTGCGGCGTGGGGGTGGCGGTCGGGGTCGGCGAGAGGGTGGCGGTGAGTGTGGGCGTGGGCGTGGGGGTGAGCGTCGGCGTGGGCGTAAGAGTGGGGGTGTGCGTGGCCGTGGCCGTGGGCATGAAGGTTGCGGTGGCGGTGGGAGTGGCGGTGGGCAGGGGTTGGGGGTTTTGCCAGCGCCAGATGTTACCGGCATCGCCGATCACCCAGGCAGTATTGGCGTCCGGAAAGGCGGCGGCGTGGAGATCGAAGCCGGTGCCGATGTTTTCGGTCAGCCAGTGTTGACCGGCGTCGGGGCTGCGCAATACCACCCCACCGGCTCCTGTTACCCAACCGTTTTCGTCATCCAAAAAAGTAACAGCCCATAAATTCTGTGTGCTGCCGCTGTTTTGAGGCAACCAGGTGGCGCCGCCATCGATGGTGTGCAGGATGATGCCGTGATCGCCGACAGCCCAGCCTTGCAACGCATCACTGAAATAGAGACTATGGAGGGCGGTGGTGACGCCCAGTGTCTGCATCTGCCAGCTTGCGCCGCCGTTGGTGGTGTGCAGGATGGCGCCGTTGGCACCTGCGGCCCAACCGAGTCGGGTGTCGACAAAGAAGAGGGCGTAGATGTGTGGCCGGCCGGGCAGGATACTGAGCGTCCACTCGCTGCCATCGTAGCGATAGAAGACGCCATCATCGCCTGCGGCCCAGCCGTGGCTGGTATCGACAAAGCTGAGGGCGTGGAGATCGGTAGGTTGCAGGAGGGTGGTGCTTTGCCAGGTGATGCCGCTATTGCTGGTGTGGCGCAGGAGTCCGTATTCACCGGCAATCCAGCCTTGCTGGGTGTCGAAGAAATGCAGCGCTTGAATGTTTTGCGACAGACCGGTGTAAATTTGCACCCAGTCCCGCCCGCCCACGGTGGTGTAGAGCAGGGTGCCGGCGTCACCAGCGATGAAGCCGTGCTGTTCGTCCAGCATGGTGAGGGTGCGCAGGTTGGCGCTGGTGTGGCTGGTTTGCTGCGTCCAATCGCCGATGTTGGTGGGGGCATGGGCGGCGCTGAGCATGGTCAGGGCGCTAAGATGGAGTAGGAGCAGGGAGAGGATGAGGATGATTCGGCGCATGAGGATGGCGGGGTTCAGTGCTGAATGAGGGGAAGATAACTCTGGGGTTGGAGCTGCACGGTGCATTGCAATTGCAGGGTGTAGGAGCCGGTGGCACCCTGATAGCCGTCGATAATCAGGTAGAAGCTGCCGGGGGAGAGGATTTGCGAGGGCAGGGTGGCGTCGGCGCCCCCGAGGCAGGTAGAGGGATCGGGGCCGCTAAGTAGAAAGAGGTCGAGGTCGCGTTGCTCGGCGTCGTAAAAGAGGGTGGCGGCGATGTTGGTGGTGTCGGCAATGAGCAGGTGGTAGATGGCTTCGGGGCCGGATTCGTTCCATTCGGGGCGACAGGGGGTGTAGCGGCTGACGCGTGCCGGCCAGCCAGAGGTATCGCCGCTGAGACTGGTGTTGCAGACTGCGGGGAGGCTGCGGTCGCTGGCCAGACTTTGGGG
>JAADGC010000107.1 GCA_013152585.1 Chloroflexota bacterium | reverse complement strand
AGTCCCTGCGGGGACTTGGCCTTGTGAGCCTGCAAATTTATTTGCAGTGCCAGGTCACGAGGACGCCAATAAAGCACCGGTTTCGCTGGCGTCGATCGCCCGGCGGTGAACCGCAGGGCTACGAAACAGCGCCGGCTCAAGCCGGCTTGGTCGTGCGGTTTTTGCCGATCTTCACGCCGTCGCCTACCCCGCGCTCGCCGCATCCGTGATGCGGCGCAAAACAATGCACCCTTGCCGTCGCCACTGTTCTTCATCGCATCACGGATGCGATGAGCGCGGATGACCTGTAGGCAAGATGCCGGGGGCGTTCCGCCGCTTGCGGACAGGTCGCCAAAATGGCGGGCCGCTGTCAACACGATCGGTCGGCCTGCACCGACCGGCGGCCGCAGGCCCCATAGCCCCGATTTCAATCGGCGGGACTCGATACCAGATCGGCAAATTTCGGAATCGCTGTTCCCAAATTCGGCAATTTGACATTTGCGATCATTTGTAATACGGTGTTGCAGTATTACATCATTTTGTTAACTGACGTTGTACCACTACAAGGATGTATCTCGTGCAGCCAGACTCCGGCGCCGATAAATTCATCAACTCGCTCACCCGCATCCGTAGCCGCTATCCGGCTTTGGCGGCTTCGGAGACGCGCGTAGCGGATTGGATTATGCAGCAACCGGAAAAAATTATACGCCTCTCTATGGCGCAGGTGGCGCAGGCCTGCGGGGTGAGCGATACAACGGTGCTGCGCTTCTGCCGCAATGCGGGCTTTCAGGGCTATACCGATCTCAAACTGTCCATTGCCCGCGATCTGACCAGTCCCACCCAGGTCATCCATGATGATATCGAGGATGGCGACCCTCCGGCCGCCATCGCCCGCAAGGTGTTTTTATCCAATATCCAGGCCTTGTACGATACGCTGGAGGTGTTAGACGAAGGCGCTCTCAGCCAGGCGATCTCCCTCCTCGATAACGCCAACAGCATCCTTATCATTGGCGTGGGCACCTCTGGACCGATCGTGCAAAGCATGTACAATATGTTCATGCGCTTGGGCCTGAATTGCAAAGCCCAAACCGACTCCTATCTGCAACTGATGGAGGTAGCACTGTTGGGGCCAGGCGATGTGGTCGTGGGCGTGTCCCAGTCTGGCACATCGATGGACCCCGTGCTCACACTCAAGCAAGCCAAAGCCAATGGCGCCGCCACCATCTGCATCACCGGCAATGCCCAATCTCCCATCACGCAGTATGCCGATGTCACACTTCTCAGCGTTGCCCGCGAAGCACGTATCGAGGCCATAGCCTCACGCCTGGCCCAGATGAGCATCGCCGACGCCCTCTATGTCGTTGTTGCCCTGAATCATATCGACACTGCCCTGCAAAATGAGCGGCAGATCTGGGATGCTTTGCTTCCCAAGATGTTTTGAGAAGCAAAAGAATCTTGTTTGCTCTTCTTCTACTTTTAGAGGAGTTCTTAATTTTTCTGATCGTTACGGTACATCCAGGAATGAAATCATGAATGTCCACGGAAAACATCATCGCACCATCTGGCTCAAGAAAGATGATCCGAACGTCGTTCAAATCATCGACCAGCGCCATATCCCCCACCACTTTGTGATCGAGAATCTCGTCACAGTCGAGCAATTTGCCCAAGCAATCAGGGACATGCATGTGCGCGGCGCCGGTTTGATCGGGGCCACCGCCGGTTTCGGCATGTACATAGCAGCCCTGCATGCCCCCAAGTCATCACCACAAGCGTTCATGGCCGCTCTGGTGGAGGCGGGCGAAACGCTCAAAGCCACACGACCTACGGCCGTGAATCTGGCCTGGGCCGTGGATCGCCAGCTCAAGGCCGTAGAGGATGCCGGGGATGAGATCGATGCCCGGGTACAGACTGCTCGCGAAACCGCTCAGGCTATCGCGGATGAGGATGCCGATTTTTGTCGACGTTTGGGCGAGCACGGTAAGGCGATTATCAAGGAAATCAGCAAAAATAAGAAAGGCGAACCGGTCAATGTGCTCACCCACTGCAATGCCGGCTGGCTGGCCTTCGTCGATTACGGTTCGGCCACAGCACCGATTTATGCTGCCCATGATGAGGGCATTGCCGTGCATGTGTGGGTGGATGAAACTCGGCCCCGGAATCAGGGGGCGCGGCTAACCGCATGGGAGCTGGGCCAACATGGTGTGCCGCATACGGTCATTGCCGACAACGTGGGCGGTCATTTGATGCAACACGGCATGGTCGATGTCGTGATCACAGGCACCGACCGCACCCTCTACACCGGCGACGTCGCCAATAAAATCGGTACCTACCTCAAGGCGCTGGCAGCACGTGATAATGGCGTGCCCTTTTATGTGGCATTGCCCTCGTCCAGCTTCGATTGGGAGCATCGGGACGGCCTCAAAGAAATCCCTATCGAGCAGCGAGGCGCCCACGAAGTGAAATACATCCGAGGACTGCATGATGGCAAAATCGTGCAAGTACTGCTGACGCCAGAGGAGAGCCCCGCCGCCAATTATGCTTTCGATGTCACACCCGCCCGCCTGGTAACCGGCCTCATCACCGAGCGGGGAATTTGTCCTGCCAGCGAAGAGGGCGTCTTGGCCCTCTATCCCGAGAAAAGATAGGAAGTGACTTATGGCTTATCATCCTTTAGATGAAAACACCGTCATCCAATATGTCGTAGGCCGACCTTTGATGGCCAAGATTTTTTCCAACTTTGAGACACTCTCTGTAAGCGAAGTCGGAGACGGCAATCTGAATTTAGTCTTCATCGTCCGGAATGAGGCCCATCCCGAGGAGTCGGTCATCCTCAAACAGGCCCTGCCTTTTTTACGGGTCGCCGGTGACTCCTGGCCCTTGACGCGTGAGCGCATGCGTTATGAGACGCAGGCCCTGCTCAAGCACAACGAGCTGGCCCCGGGTCTGGCTCCGGAAGTCTATGATTTCGACGAAGAGATGTCGCTGGTGATCATGGAGAACCTGCAGGAGCATGAAATCATGCGCAAGGGTCTGGTAGCCCGCAAGTACTACCCCCACTTCGCCGATCATATCTCCACCTTCCTCGTCAACTCCCTCTTTTTCACCTCCGACCTCTATCTTACGGGCCCGGAGAAAAAGCTACTTGAAGCAACATTCGTCAACGAACAGTTACGTAAACTACAGGAAGATTTCGTTTACACCAATCCCTACATGGAATCGGAGGAAAACAACTGGAATCCGCTGGTCGACGATGCCGTGCAGGCAGTGCGCAGAGACCCTGAACTGAAAATCGCCATTGCCGAGATGAAGCAGGCCTACATGACCCATGCTGAGGCCCTCATCCACGCCGACTTACACACCGGCTCGATCATGCTCAATGCCGAAGATACGCGGGTGATCGACCCTGAATTTTCCTTCTTTGGGCCCATGGCCTACGACATTGGCGCCGTTTTACAAAATCTCATTCTCAATTACCTTTCACATTACGGCCACACGCCCGACCCCGCAGAACGTGCCTCTTATCAGGCCTATTTGCTGGAGATGGTGCGCGATATCTGGCATCAGTTCGCACAGAAATTCGACGAAACCTGGAAGGCCAATAATCGCGGCGAGCTGGTTCCCGAAAAATACTGGGACTTCCCCGGCGGACAAGAAGCCTTTGCCGAATACCGTCGCCGCTATTTGCACCGCTTGTTGCAGGAAGTGGCCGGTCATGGGGGCGTCAAGTTCCTGCGGCGCACGATGGGCATTGTCAGCGTCTGGGATTTGACCAGCATCGAAGATGCAGAAAAGCGCGCCGTGGCCGAGCGTCTGGCCATTCAGATCGGCCGCCGCTGGGTCATGGAACGCAAGGCTGTGTCCAGCATCGATGATCTTATCGGCATGGTTGAAGAGGAATGTGCGGGCGTAGCCATCTAGCCTCGGCATTCGCATAATTCTGTTGACATTCGTTTTTACCAAAAATACTTGTTCCCACGGGAGAATCTTCATGAAAAAAATACTCAACAACCCAGAAAACTTTGTCACGGAAATGCTGGATGGCCTGCTCAAAGCCCATCCTGACCAACTCACCTACACCGAAGATATCCATTGTATCGTGCGCACCGACTCGCCCATCGAGGGCAAAGTGGCGTTGGCGACCGGGGGCGGCTCGGGGCACTTACCCGTCTTCCTGGGATATGTCGGCAAAGGCATGCTCGATGGCTGCGCCGTGGGCGATGTTTTCGCCTCACCCGGCGCCGAGCAAATGCTGTGGGTGACTCAGCGCATCCACGGGGGTGCCGGTGTGGTGTACATCTACGGCAACTACGGGGGGGATGTCATGAATTTTGATATGGCCACGGAGATGGCCGAATTTGAGGACATCGAGGTTCGCACCGTCCTGGTGAAGGACGATGTTGCTTCGGCGCCACCTGAGGAGGCCGAACGCCGGCGGGGTGTAGTTGGCATGGTCTTTGCCTTCAAAATAGCGGGGGCCAAGGCCGATAGGGGCGGTTCGCTGGATGAGGTCGTGGCCGTCACCGAAAAGGCCCTGGCCAACATCCGCACCATGGGCGTGGCCCTATCGCCCTGCACCGTACCCATGGCCGGAAAACCCACCTTTAGCATCGGCGAGGACGAAATGGAGATCGGCATGGGCATCCATGGCGAACCCGGTATGAAACGCGAAAAGTTGCAGAGCGCCGACGAAATCTCGGAACGCATGACCACGGCCATCCTCGATGATCTACAACCCCAGGAGGGTGATCGCCTGGCCGTCATGGTCAATGGTCTGGGGGCAACCCCACCCGAAGAACTTTACATCATCTATCGCAAGGTGCATGAGCTGCTCGCCAAGCGAGGGCTGAGCGTATACCGGGCGTATGTGGGCGAGTATGCCACCTCCATGGAAATGGCCGGTGCTTCCCTCACCTTCTTCCGCCTGGACGATGAGATGATCGAGTTGCTCGATTATCCCGCGCGCACTCCCTTTTTTACACAGATTTAGTACGACGAGGAGAAAACGAGTGACAACCCTTATCTCTGGACAAGCCGTTGCCCGGGCACTCAGCCGGGTCAGTCAGGCATTGATCGAGCAGAAAGAAACTCTCACCTCCCTGGATCAGGCCATGGGGGATGGCGACATGGGCATCACCCTGACCAAAATCGGCAACGCCCTCCTCCCCTATTGCGCCGATACAGCCCCTGACGATCTGGGCAAATTCTTGATCGGCGCCGGCATGACGGCCAATCGTGCCGGACCCTCTACCATGGGCACGCTTTTGGCGACGGCCCTGATGCGTGCAGGCAAAGTGATCAAAGGAAAGAGTGAGCTCACACCCCAGGACCTCGCCGACATGTTCGCGGCCGTCGACACCGGCATTCAGGAACGGGGGAAGGCGAAACCCGGCGACAAAACCATTGTCGATGCCGTGCACCCTGCTAACGAAGCCTTTGCTCAGGCCATTGCCGCCGGGGTCACGTTAGCCGAGGCCGGCGCCAAAGCCTTGCAAGCGGCAAAAAATGGCCTGGATAACGTTACACCGCTGCGTAGCAAAATGGGTCGAGCAAGCTGGGTGGGCGAACGCACGAAGGGCAAGGTCGATCCCGGTTGCGCCGCCTTCGTTGTCATGCTTTCAGCGATCATCGAGCCCCCCTCTGCCTCATACTCCCAAACCATATAAATCTCCCGAATCCCTACCGAACACTTCTTTCGACTGTTTTTCTGAGCGAGTTTTCGAAGCCAACACACAGCAAAGAGCCACGGATATTTCCGCCAAGCCGTCCATCACAAAGCCAATTTTAGCGAAGAATCTGGCGATTCATGTGCCGCGAGACCCTTCACTGGCGTTTCGTGTTCATGTGTGTTCTCTGCTTGACCCGTTTAGAGCCTGCCTTAAGCTGGCACAATATAAAAGTGTCCGGTAGCGAATCCCCTTAAGCAAAAGGAGGTGAATCTGCCATCGAAAAGAGTATCTGACCCCAAACCCCATTCTCAACCCTTCCCATTTTCCTATTTCACCCAATTTCGAGGAGAGTAGAACCATGAAGCGTCTGACCATCATTGTTATTTTGATTATGGCCGTTGCCCTGGCTGTGTCAGCCTGCGCCGCACCGGCACCGGCTACGCAAGCACCGGCTACACAAGCGCCGGTCGCCACCACAGCGCCCGTTGCTGCCACCGAAGTGCCCGTGGCAAAGACCCTCACCTTTGTCACGGTCGTCAAGATCGCCGGCATCAACTGGTTTAACCGCATGGAAGAAGGCGTCGTTGCCTGGGGCAAAGATAATGGCGTCAACGCAACCTTAGTGGGCCCGGCCGAAGCCGATGCCGCTCAGCAGATTCCTATCATCGAGGACCTGATCGCCCAGAACGTCGATGCGCTGTGCGTTATCCCCATGGACCCCACGCAGCTTGATCCTGTTCTGAAAAAAGCCATGGATGCGGGCATCACCGTCATCACCCATGAAGCATCTAATCAGAAGAACATGGACTTCGACATCGAAGCCTTTGACAACAGCGCCTTTGGTGCTGGTCTTATGGACCGTCTGGCAGAGTCTATGGGCGAAGAGGGCGAATACGCCGTGTTCGTCGGCAGCCTCGGCTCCAAGACCCACAACCAGTGGGTAGATGGCGCTATTGCCCGTCAAAAAGAAGCCTATCCCAACATGACCCTGGTTGGCGACAAAAACGAAAGCTTCGATGACGCCGAAGTCGCATACCAGAAAGCCAAGGAAGTTTTGGCAGCCTACCCGAACATCAAAGGCTTCCAGGGCAGCGCTTCCACCGATGTCGCCGGCATTGGCCGCGCCGTCGAGGAAGCGGGTCTGCAGAACGAAGTGTCCGTGGTCGGCACCAGCCTGCCCTCCATCGCCGGTGACCTGCTCACAACCGGTGCCATCGATGCGATTGGCTTCTGGGATCCGGCCGTGGCTGGCGCTGCCTGTAACCAGATCGCCCTGATGAAGATCAATGGCGAGACAATCGGTGAAGGTACCGATCTGGGCATCGACGGCTATCACAGCCTGAAAGCCATTGGCAACGTGCTCTATGGCAATGCTGCTGTCTACGTAACGGCAGAAAACGCTGCGGATTATCCCTTCTAAACCGCTCTTTCCCCCTTCCCGTTCGCAGCTCGCGAATGGGAAGGGGTTCACTTCCTCAACCAATCCCGTCTTAGCTTTTTCCGAGTATTTTCTCAATGGCAGACCAATTACTGCATCTTACCGGCATTTACAAATCCTTTGCCGGCGTTCGCGCCCTGCGTGGCGTCGACCTGAGCATCGAAAGCGGCAGAATCCATTGTCTGGTGGGGGAGAATGGCTGCGGCAAATCGACCTTGATTAAAATTATCGCCGGCGTCTACCCACGCGATGCCGGTGAAATGTTCATCAATGGCAAGGAATTTGCCGACATCAATCCCATCGACGCCATTCGGGAGGGAATTCAGGTCATTTATCAGGACTTTTCCCTTTTTCCCAACCTCACCGTGGCCGAGAATATCGCCCTGAATGAGGAGCTTGCTGAAGGCCGTCGTCTGGTGAACTGGCGGCAGGTACGCCGCGTCGCCAAAGATGCCCTGGCCCAAATCGAAGTGGACATTCCCCTCAATGCCCGCGTGGAAGAAATGTCAGTCGCCAACAAGCAGCTCATCGCCATCGCCAAAGCGCTACGTCTGAATGCCCAACTGATCATCATGGACGAGCCCACCAGCGCTTTGACCGAGCGGGAGGTACGGGCTTTGTTTACGGTGATCCACAAATTGCAGGAACGTCGGGACATCGCTTTCCTCTTTGTCAGTCACAAGTTGAACGAGGTACTTGAGATCTCGGAGACGATCATCGTCATGCGTAACGGTAAGATCGTCAGTACTGGCGATCGCAAAGAATATGATAACACTCGTCTCATTTTCGAGATGACCGGGCATGACATTACCGAAAAATCATATGCCTTCACCCCCGACATGAGTCTGCCCCCCTTGCTCAAGGTCGAAAATCTCAGCACCACCGACCTGCTGCAGGACATCAATTTTGAACTGCGAGAGGGCGAAATTGTCGGCGTTACGGGACTTCTGGGCTCTGGCCGTACCGAGTTGGCCCTGGCGCTTTATGGCACGTTGTCCTTGAGTGCGGGTCGTATCTATATCGATGACAAGCTTGTGCAGATCAATTCTATTCAGGACGCCATCGCCAATGGCATTGGCTACGTACCGGAAGATCGATTGAGTGAAGGGCTCTTCCTGGAGCAGTCGATCAGCCGCAACCTCGTCGTACGTATCATCGATCGTCTGCGAGGTGCATTCGGCTTGACCGATCCGCAAAAAGTCCGTGAACAAGCCCATCACTTGGTCAACGCCCTCAGCATCAAGACCTCCGACCCCGAATTGCCGGTCAAGACGCTCTCGGGCGGCAACCAGCAGCGCGTTGTCCTGGCTAAATGGTTGGCCAGCACACCCCGGGTGATGATCCTGAATGGGCCGACTGTTGGCGTCGATGTGGGCTCGAAAGAAGAACTGCACGAGATGATGAAGCAGTTAGCAAGCGAAGGAATGGGGCTGCTGGTGATCTCTGATGACATCCCCGAACTCTTGCAGACATGCAATCGCATTCTGCTGATGCGTCATGGCCGCATCATCGAGGAGATTTTGCCTTCCGAAACCAATGAAAACGAACTCTCTGCCAAGCTAATCGAGGAATAACACAGTGAAACGC
>JAADGC010000002.1 GCA_013152585.1 Chloroflexota bacterium | reverse complement strand
CCAATCGTTGAGCCAACGCACCTGACCGGGCCAGTCCTCAGCGGCGGTGTGCTCCAGCATGTTGTCTACGGCGGCAATCAAGGTTGACAGCGTCCAATCCTTTTGCTGCGCCAGCACGATGCCGCCGTGCGCCGGGTATAGCTGCGCCAATCGCATGAAGTCGCCGATGTTGAAGGTGAGGATACACCGCCCGAGGGCGGTGGCTTGCAATAACTGCTGCTCATCGCTGGCATCTCGTGGCATCCACTCGCAGGGCGTGCGTGTGACATCATGACCGCGTTCCCGCAACACTCTGTGCAGGGTGCGATAGGATGCGTCAGCATCGAGATGCAGCCGAGGCTTAGTCATTCGCTTGATCGATCAAACGCACTTCCCTGTCCATGTGCGTTTCGATTTCGGCTCGATGCGAATCGAAAAAGGCCAACGCCTCCTCGATTTGCCGCTGCGCCAGACCATATTCCTCGGCAATCTCTGCCGGTGTCATGCCCCAGATTTCGTGGGCGATGGCCACAGCCTGCACGCGCAAGCCCGTACCCCGCAAGACAGGTGTGGGAATGCCGCTGGCTCCGCGGCGGTAGGTGATTTGCGGGAATTCAGGGTCGTCAAGTTGCTGATTGAGCGAGCCGACCTTTTCGGCAGTCGCCCAGAGAATAAATTGGTTGAGCGAGATGCCTTGCTTCTGCGCCCAGGCCTCAGCCTCCTGTTTAAGTTGTTGGGGAAGATTCAAAGGATAGCGTGCCATATCATACCTCTCGCACGTGTATAGATGTCATAAAACATATCATATAGCACATCACCAGAGCTGTCAATGACCCAGTCGGCTCCCCTGCCGGCCTCCATCGGCCATGATACGCCACCACTTCGCTACGGCTTTCCTTACCCGCGCCCGATTCGTTGACACGAGCAAAACCCGGTATCCAGCGGAGTCCTTGCATCCAGGTGCCCCCGGCAGGACTCGAACCTGCGACGCAGGGTTTAGGAAACCCTCGCTCTATCCTCTGAGCTACGGGGGCGCAACACCCGTAGTTTAGCACGGCTTGGCCCCGACAGGCAATGCTATCGGGCTGCCGGGAACATCCCTCTCATTCCAACTCTGACTCAATTTATGCTATCATATACCCTATGAGTGATGATGCCGACGACAAAGTAATTCACAGCTTCGGCGAACGTCTGGCAATCGATCAGGCGCTACGGGCGCTGGCCGATGCCCCCACCGGCTACGAGCGTGAACGCCGCGCTCGCGCCCTGGCTGAACAGGGCATGGCTATCCTTCCCGCCTTTTTACGCCAGTTGGATACCGAAAACGCAGAGATGCGGGGAGGGCTGGGGATACTGGCCCAGTATCTGAACCGCAGCACCATCAGCGCCGCGCTGCGCCGGGTGGCAGCCGATAACAAACGCACGCCCGTGGCCCGTGTCAACGCCATCACACTTCTCGAACGCTATCTGGATGAGGACGTGGACGCTCGCCTGGCCCCCGATGTGCAAACGGCCAGCGTCATTGCTCGTCAAAACGCAGAAGAAGCGCTGCGCATGGCGCAAACACAACCGCACGTCTATCTCGAATATGCTGAACAATTGCTGGATGAACCAGCAGAAATCGTCCACGCGGTGATACGCGTGATCAGCCAAATCGAAAATCCGCAAAAAGCCTTTTTGCTGGCAGCCATCGCTGCCCAGGCACCCGAAAGCATGGTGTATCCCATCCTGCATCATTTAGGCGGCCTGCGGCATGCGTTCGCCTATGCCGCCCTCAGTATGCTTGCCCACTTGCTGCCCGTGGCCACGCAACCCCTCGCCCGCCGGCAGATGCGCAAACTACGCATGGCCGGCGTGGAGATAGACGAAAGCGCCACACTGCGGGCGCTGTGGTCTCCGATTGCGGCCGGAGGACAGAGTATGCTGTGGTTTATTCGCCACCAACCACATGCCGCCAGCGCTGATCTACTGATCTTCCTCGTGCACCACGTCGCCGGCATCCTCCATGTCGATGCCAGTGCAGGTGTTGCTGTGTCCGACTTGCCCTACCCGGCCAATACGGGCTACGAGCACCATGTGCAAGTCAGCGGCGCCATGGCGGCCCTGCATCTGGCCGAAATAACTCCCGCCCAAGGATTGGCTTTGTTAGCCCAGGCTTTGCATCCCCTGCCGGATGTGGATGCTCCCTGGCCGGAGGAACTGGCCGTGTACGGCCATTGGCTATGGGGCCTGCCGGCGTATGAGGATGTCGATCCGCAGTGGCCCGCCATGCCGGCGCCAGCCCCGTCCGTGACCATGGCGGATGTAGAAACGCTGTTTGCACATCCGGCGTTCAGCGCCTGGGCCTGGACTCTGGATTGGGATGAAGGAACCTGGCAGGGCTTTTCACCCCACGATGCCCTGCAACAAGGAAGCTCCGCCCATCAGGCAGCCATCCAGCTCCTTCTGCAACCCGATGTCATCGACACGCTGCAGGCCCGCTTGCAACAACAAGCCCTGTGGCTTAGCCTTGTCGATCAAATCGATCTGGCCGCCATCACCCTCGCTGCCGTGCAGGCGCTGGCCGAAGGCCAGACCGACCATCCCTTTGTGGTGTATTTTGCCTGGCGCAGTGTCCTTTCTGCTGCCGCCGATCGTGCGACTCGTTCCGTTTTCCGACTCATCAAATGAACCCTAACACCGAACATCTCTATCCCGTGATTCTGGCCGGCGGCGTCGGTAGCCGCCTGTGGCCGCGCAGCCGCAAAAGCTCGCCCAAGCAATTCCTGGACCTGACAGGCAACAAACGCTCGATGCTGCAGGAAGCCTTTGATCGTGTGCAGCCGCTGACCTCAACCGACCATATTTACGTCATCACCAATGTCGAATATATCGATATAGTGCGCACACAGGTGCCCGACCTGCCCGCCGCCAATGTAGTGGGCGAACCGGCAGCCCGTGGCTCGGCCGCGGCCATCGGCCTGGCTGCCATTCATCTGCAACAGCGTGATCCCGATGCCGTAATGGCCGTGCTCACTGCCGATCATCTCATCCGCAAACCCGCGACCCTGCGACAGGTTTTGGCGGCTGGGGTCGAGCTGGCGCAGTCCGGGACCTTGATCACGCTGGGGATCGAACCCAGCTATGCGGAAACAGGCTACGGCTACATCGAGATGGGGGAAGCGCTGGGCGAATACAACCATCGCATCGCCCGCAAAGTGGTGCGCTTCCGCGAAAAACCCGACGCCGCCACCGCCCAACAATACGTGCAAGCTGGCAATTTCGTCTGGAACAGCGGCATGTTTATCTGGCGGGTAGATGCCATCATGGCCGAATTCGCCCGGCAGATGCCCGAGCTTTATGCCGCCCTGCAAGGTCTGGCTCCGGCATTGCACACAGCCCAGGCAGAATCCGCTTTCGAGCGCTACTGGATACCCCTGCAGGGCACTCCCTCCATCGACTACGGGGTCATGGAAGGCGCCCGCTCTGCCTCGGTATTCCCCGTCGATTTAGGGTGGAATGATATTGGCTCCTGGGCCGCCCTACTGGAGGTGCTGCCCAAAGACGACGATGGCAATGTGGCGCACGCCCAACATTTGCATTATGATAGCACCAACATCCTGGTTTTTAGCGAAAAGCGCACCATCGCCACAGTGGGTTTGCGTGATATGATCATCGTCGACACCGACGATGTGATCCTGGTCATGCCGGCCAACCGGGCCCAGGATGTGAAGCAACTGCTGGTGGAATTCAAGAAGCGGAGTCTCTTCCGTTTTCTCGACTAAAGCTTTCCTGCTCGCTCTCCCCGCATTTATTTGAGGATGGAAACCATGAATCGTCAAAAAAACCGCCTCCCCCTGTTTTTGGGCATTGCCGGTTTGTTGTTCGTTTTTTGCTGCTTTCTGTTTATGGTGACAGGGCTGGTGGTGGTCGGTGTCGTGAACAACACATCTCCGCTAGAATACAGCGCCCCCGCCACGGCGCGACCCGAGTTATTTTTACCCACGCCCGTCCCGTCCCCCACGCCCGTGTCCCCGGCCCTTGTGGCGCCGGGTGTCGATATCGAAACTGAGATATACCGCAGTGTGTACGATCGCAACAATCCCAGCGTGGTTTCCGTGCGCATCATCACGCAGGATATTTTGGATCAGATACCCGAAACCGACATCCAACCCTTCTATTACAGCTCGGGGGAAGGCTCGGGCTTTGTCATCGACACCGAGGGCCATATTGTCACCAATCGTCATGTGGTGAGTGATGCCAGCAGCGTAGTCGTGCAGTTTTACGACGGTATTCTGGCCCCCGCCGAAATAGTGGGCATGGACCGCGACACAGATCTGGCCGTCATCAAGGTGGATCCCCAAGGGCTGGATTTACGCCCCGTTGTCTTCGGGGACATCGATACCCTGCATGTCGGCGACCGCATTATCGCCATCGGGAATCCCTTTGGCAACACCAATACACTGACCACAGGCATTGTCTCGGCCTTGGGGCGACAGATGGAGCTGCCTGATACGGATTTTCTCCTGCCCGAAGTGATTCAAACAGACGCCGCCATCAATCCCGGCAACAGTGGTGGCCCCATGCTCAACGCTCAGGGCGAAGTGGTAGGGGTGACCTTTATGCTGCAATCGTCGACCCGCTCCAATGCCGGCATTGGCTTCGGCATACCGGTTTACTTTGTCGAACACGTCTCCAAAGCATTGATCGAACAGGGAAGTTATCAACATGCCTATCTGGGCATCCGCGGCAACGGCCTGTCGCCGTTTGAGATCCGGGCTTTGGGCCTGGATGTGAAATACGGTATCCTCATCGCCGAGGTGATACCCGGCACACCCGCCGCCAAAGCCGGCTTGCGCGGCGGCGATCGGGAGGTGGATGTGGAAGGTGCCACCTTTGTCATGGGCGGTGACATCATCCAGGCCATCAACGGTCAGCCCATCAAGACCTTTGACGATCTGCTGGCATATCTGGCCCGTTATACCCGCCCGGGCAGCGAAGTGACCTTGTCGATATTCCGCGATGGCAAATCCGTGGACGTAAACGTGACCCTGGCCGCACGCCCGCAATAGCTGTGACACCAACCAGGGCGCAACCCGGCCACATGCTTCCCCGGAACATCCCTGGCCTCTACATCGTCTTGAATACAAAGTCCTTTGCTGTCTGAGGCTACGATTATGAACCCCAAACGATTCTTCCCTCCAACCTTCCTTCTCAGCCTGGCGTTGATCTTCCTCACCGCCGCCGGGTGCAGTGGCTTCTTGGGCGCAAAGACGCCTGAGGGACACATCATCTACAATGCTCCCACCAAAAAAACGGTGCCCATCGGTGAGTTTTTACCCGGGACAGGGATTCAATATGTGGGGCCCGTCGCTGAAAAAGGCGCCGAACTCATGCTTAACGGTGAGCTCGCCTACAAAAAGGTAGCAGACAGCGTCGATTGGCAAGGCTCGCCCGTGGCAGGCGTTGATCTGGAGCTGGCGCAGCGCATCCTGTGGTACAACGACGAATCGTTAGGCTTAGGCGGCTCCGTGAGGATCGATATTGCCGACGTCAATCCCCAACCCTTGGGTTCTTTGCCTGATACCCCTATCCATTTCGCTATTCCCACCAGCTATCAGGTCAAGGTCGGCGAAACTATCCCCGGCACACTGCTGCGTATCGATGGTATCGATAAAGAAAAGGGGGTCGAGCTGTCTGGCT
Source organism: Chloroflexota bacterium (assembly GCA_013152585.1). Taxonomy (GTDB): domain Bacteria; phylum Chloroflexota; class Anaerolineae; order J102; family J102; genus JAADGC01. Next base: position 3,016 of record JAADGC010000002.1, on the reverse strand, counting down.
TTGCCGAAACGCAATATCGTTATCGCAAGGTAGCCGACTCGGTGCAATGGCAGGGCAGCCTGCGTCCTGGCGTGGCCGTATCGTTGGAATTGCGCGTCGCCTGGATTCGCGACAACAAGGTGCAACTGGCGGGCATTGCCAATGTGCTGATGATGCCCTGAGTCGGCGCCGCGGCCTTGTCAGCTAATTGTCGGCTTGCATTCAGAGATCGAAAGATGAATCGTGCTATAGTGGTTGTGTAGCGATCTGTTTTCTGACATCGCTGCCTGTGCTACAATGGCATTGTTTATGCTCATATTTCGTTGATTCAATTTCTCATTTGCTTACCCGGAGCATTGTCAGTTATGAACCGCAAACGTGTACGTTGGGCTGTTTTGGTGTTGGTGCTATTGATGCTGGTGGCCGTGCCGGTATCGGCACAAAGTAAAGCGCTGTACTGGGATCGTTTTGATGTCAATATCAACGTCAATAAAGATGGCACTTTCGATGTGGCCGAAAACCAAACCATTGTTTTTACCAATGGCAGCTTTACTTTTGGCTACCGCAGCATCGATACCCACCTCACAGAGGGTATTACCGACATTCGGGTACGCGATAAGACGAGGGAGTATGTGGAGAATAATAGCGAGCTGCCCGGGACTTTTCATGTCACGTCGGAGGGAACGCGGCGGGTAGTGCGCTGGTTTTTTGAACCGGCACAGGATGAAAGCCGCACCTTTGTTGTCAGCTACCGCGTGCATGGGGGCCTGCGTTATTACAAAACCGGAGATCAGGTGTGGTGGGTAGCTGTGTACCCCGAGCGCTCCTTCCCGGTCAATAAAAGTGTGGTCACTATTCATGTGCCGGCACCAGCCCGGATCGATAATTTTGATAGCTACTATACCCCGGCCGACATGGTGCAGGTGGATGAGCAGACGGTGCAATTGACGGCCAGCAAACGCATCGATCCCAACCAGCGTTTTGAAGTGCGGGCCCAGTTTACACCGGGAATCGTGGCCGGACAAGCTGCCCCCTGGCAACAGGGCGAAGATGCCCGCGCCGCCGAACTGGAGCGCCAGGCCGCGTACGATGCCAAATGGCGGCCGCTGGTCAATCTGGTGGTGGGGGCGATCTCGCTCATGCTCTTCCTGCTGGCGCCGCTGGCTGTGTACCTGCTCTGGTATATGCGAGGCCGCGATGCGCAAACGGATTTTGCGGCCGAGTATCTGCCCGAACCGCCTTCGGACTTGCCGCCCGGCATGGTGGGCACATTGCTCGATGAAACCGCCGATATGGAAGACATCCTGGCCACGCTCGTCGATCTGGGGCGGCGGGGGTATATCCGCATGAAAGAGTTGGAGCCAGAGGAAAAGGGCATCTTTGGCCGCGGTGAAACCGATTTCGAATACACCCTGCTCAAGAAAGCGGATGACGAACTGAGAGCATACGAAAAGGCCTTGCTCAAGGCATTGTTCGGCAAAAAGACCGAACGTAAACTCTCCGACCTCAAAACCAAATTCTACACCCATTTGCCGCCATTACGGAAAGCTTTGTACGCCGAGGTCACTCAAGCCGGATTTTTCACAGCCGATCCTGAGAAAGTTCGTAATCGCTGGAGTGCGCTGGGGGTGGTGATGTTGCTTGTTACAGTGGCCTTTGCCTGCGTGGTTTTGTCAGTCCTGGGGAAGTACACAGATTTCGCCCTGTTCCTGCCTGTGGGCCTGGGCATCTTTTCATTGGGGACGATCCTGATGGCGCGATTCATGCCGCGTAAAACTGCCGAAGGGGCCGAACTGGCCGCCCGCTGGCAGGCATTCCGCACATATCTGCAAAACATCGAAAAATACACTGATCTCAAGCGTGCCACCGAGCTATTCGAGCGTTATCTGCCTTATGCCATCGCCTTTGGCCTGGAAAAAGATTACATCGCCTCCTGGGCAGAAGTGCCCCAAACCCCCGTACCCACCTGGTACATCCCCTATCCCCGCCCCCTCATCGGCGGCATGTGGGGCGGCAGTGGTCGCGTCGCCGGCAATGCCTCGCCGGCGCAGCGCCTGCCCGAAGGGGGGCAGGGGCTCCCTAACCTGGGCGATGCCAGCCGCGGGATGACCAGTGGTCTGGCCGGGATGAGTGCCAGCTTTACCGGCATGTTGTCGAGTGCTGCCAGCACACTGACCAGCCGTCCCCAATCCAGCGGTGGCGGCTGGTCGTCTTCGCGCGGCAGCAGCGGCGGTGGCGGTTTTTCGGGCGGCGGCTGGAGCGGTGGTGGTGGCTTCAGCGGCGGTGGTGGCGGTGGTGGTGGCGGCGGCTTCGGTTAATCCGGCAGCGTCACGCATTGTTTTCACTCTTTCTTTGCGCTCATAAAGGATGCACTGATCCATGAACATTGGCAGAATCTCTGGTATCGTACTCCTGGCTGCGGCCGCGCTCATCTGTGTGGCCGTGGCAGTACTGCTGGGTGTGCAGTTGAACACTGAAAGCAACGCTACCGTGGGGGGGCAGTTGCTCGGTTTCGTGCTCGTCTTTATCTTTGTAGTCGTGCCTCTGGCCGGTATCGGCGGCTTTTTGCTGTGGCGCGGCCGCGGCGAAGAAGCGCAAATGGCCAAGGCCCGCGCCCAGCGCACCATCCTCAACATGGTGCTCACCCAGGGCAAAGTCCGTCTGGACGAAGTGGCGCTGGAACTGAACAAGAACCGCGATGAAGTCGAAGATATGGTGCGGGATCTTGTGGGCAAGCAGTTGTTTACCGGCGCCATCAACTGGAAAGAAGGCCTGCTTTATTCCAAAGATGCCTCACAGCTCAAGGCCGACCACAAATGTCCCAATTGTGGTGGCGAATTGGAGTTGGCGGGTAAAGGCATGATTATCTGTCCCTACTGCGGCGCCGAGGTCTTTTTGCATCTCGATTGACCCCCTCGCATTCTCCACACAGTCGCCATGAGCGATTGCTCACCACATAACGTAAAAATTTCTCGCCAAGCATGTCCCGGACGCAAGTGAAGGGGCGCCAACGACACCGGGTTTTATTTCTTCTGCG
>JAADGC010000055.1:33197-48795 GCA_013152585.1 Chloroflexota bacterium | reverse complement strand
GTCCACCACTCATAGCGCCCGGGCTGCCTCCTCCAGCTTCGCTCGCAACGCCGGCCGTTCCGCCAGCACGCGCTCTAGGTCCTCGGGCGAGCGGACCTCCACGCCTTCCGCGGCCAGGGTTTCCAGCACCTCTTTCAGTTCGGGCGGCATTTGTGTCGCGGCTTCCATGGTTGCCAGCAACTGCTCGGGGACAATGCCATCCCGCTCCGCCTGGACCAGAGCTTCCGCTGCCCCCATCTTCTCCGCAAACGCCTGCTCCACCCCCACCTCCCGGCAGCGGCGTAGCAGCACCCGGTGTTCATCGAAGGCACCCTCTGCGCTTTCGTCGTCCTGGGCCCGGGCCACCTCGATCAACGTGCCCAGCAGGGCATCCACCTCATCACCCAGCAGTTCGGGATAGGCCTCGATGATATGCTGTGATTCGGCCCAGGTGTCGGCGGTGATGAATTGCTGCAATAGTTCGGGCAGGCCCGACTCCCCCGCGTCGTCATCCTCCGCTTCGGCCGACAAGGCCTCTCCTCCTGCTTCCTGCAATTGCCGGAACGTCTCCGGATATTCCTCTTGCAAGCGCGCCAGTTCGCCCTCCGCCTGCGCCTTCATTTCACGTAACGCTGCCTCTGGATCGTCGCTCAGAGTCGCGGGTAACAGGGAGCGGGGCACGGTGGCAATTTGCTCCAGCCAGACGTCCTGCCAGGCGTCGCCCAGGTTTTGCGCCAACGTGCCCAGCAATGCGTCCCCCTGCTCTCGGTCCTGCTCGGCCGTGGTGTTTTGGGCGGGGGAGAAGATGAGGCGAGGGGCGGCCTGGGGCCGGTAGACCAGCAGGGGAGCGTCCACCTGACCCTTATGGTCGCAGTGGGGGCAGGCCTGGTCGTGCAGAGTGCCGGAACCGATCCTCTGCAGCAAATCTGCTCGCTCATCAGCATCAACAATGAGCCAAACATCAACCTGAAAAGCCCGTCGACACTGCGGACATGTCAAGTGGGCGGTGGTGGCAAATGAAGTGGGCATGGGCCGCTCCCGAAATATGAAACGTATTCAGCGAAGATTGGTCTGCGGTGAAGAAACGAGAGAAGAAAGCTCCCTGTGGGCCGCAGCTTGTGAGAAAAACACCAGAGCCAACACCGATCTACAGAGGCTCCACGGCCAGTGTAACACAACTTCGCCGCGGGTGCCACGAGTGATCCGGGGCAAGACCCACCGAATCGAATCCTGGAAGATCCATGTCCTCTTTGGCACCCAGGTTACCGTTTGCCCCGGACGTGGCTTTGACAGAAAAACATGTGCACCCTAAAATGAGCATCATCTCTTTCCTGGCCGATCATTTTCTCAAAAGTGACGTCTGGCGCCAGGGAGGGCAATGATATTATTATGTCAACTCTTAACGAAACTCCCCCACTGTCAACGGATGGAGAAACCGTTGCCCGAGCGCTCTACAAAACCTCACTGCTCCATCTGGCCTTGCTTTTCGCGGGCATGGTAGTCGATGCCACACTCTTGCCCTGAACAGTCGTCCGTTATGGCTATGGCTGAAGTGACTTGATGAAGACCCTCGCCAGGACTGTCTTTTGCGGCCTCCTGCTCGTGATGCTGCTCGCAGGATGCCAAAATAGTCGCCCTACTCCGCCAAAGCCGCCGGTTTCGTTCCCCAATGCGATGGCCAGCATCGACGGCCAGCCCGTCACTGATGCCGAATGGCACCAGACCCGCCGCTATGCCGAGATCACGCTGCGGTTGCTGGGCGAACCCGGCGCCGAACTCGATCAGGCGCAGGTGCTGAAAAGCACTCTCGAAGACCGCGTAATCGAGCTGGAGGCGCAGAAAGACGGGTTTCGGGTATCATCCGCCAGCATCGACGCCGAGCAGGCACGGCTGCTACAAGTGGCCGGGGTCAGTGAAGACGCACTCCGGGCGCTGTGGGCCGATGTCGGGCTCAGCGAAGCGCAGTGGCGGCAGGAACTGGCCCGCACGGTGCTGGCCGGCCGCTATCTCGAAGACATCGTTCTGGCCGACGTGCCCCCCGGCGACCGGGCTCAGACCCGGGCAGAATGGCTGGCCACTGCCCAAAAAGAGCACGCTGTCACCATCCTGTCGCAACCCCAGCCCGTAACAGGCCTGTCCATCGGCAACCTCGCCCCCGACTTCACGCTGCCCACCCTGACCGGGTCTCCCCTGCGCCTGTCTGATCTGCGCGGCAAGGTCGTCTTGCTGAATTTTTGGGCGACGTGGTGCTACGCTTGTCGTCAAGAAATGCCCTTGCTGATGGACAGTTATCGTCAGCACCAAAGCCAGGACTTCGTAGTCGTCGGGGTTGATGTGGGAGAAGCCGCGCCGCAGATCCAGGATTTTATCGACGAGCTGCAAATCACCTTTCCCATCGTGCTGGATGCAGATCAGAGCATCAGCCGCCAATACCGGGTTTTTGGCCTGCCTACCAGTTTCTTGCTGGATCGGCAGGGTGTGATAGACTATGTCTTCGTGGGTGCGCTTCATCCACCCCAGTGGGAAGACGCCCTGCAGCAAACGCTGGCGAAATAATACAAGGTGCGTGGTCGTGCTACGCGGTGCGTAAGAGCCATGCCGGCGATGCCCCCGGCCTGCCGCCCACAACACCAGCGTTTGTCGATTCCCTCATCCACGGCACAGCACGGCCAATCTACCAATCCACCGATTCACTCACCCTCCCACACTCTCCTGCTCACTCCCACATGAAAAAATACCTCTTCCTTCCTTTGTTGCTGCTGCTGTTAGGTGCCTGTGCGGCCCCGAGCACACAAACACCCGACCAGCAGGCAACCATCGATGCTGCCGTGCAAGCGACGCTGGCAGCGGCGCCAAGCCCGGCAGCGGCAGCAAGCACGCCGGAACCAAAGGCGACGTCGGCTGCGCCTGCCCAGACGTCCACGGCTCCCTCACCTGCCGACAGCACCCCCTCACCCGAACCGGCAGCCCAGCAAGTCATCATACCGCCCCTCGTCAACGATTTTGATCCTGCCCCGCGCCCCGCCAGCAGCCTTGGCGACCCGGATGCGCCGGTGGTGATGTACGAATGGTCGGATTATACCTGACCATATTGTGGGCGCTTCCAAAGTGAAGTGCTTCCGCTTCTGGATGAAGCGTACATCAAAACAGGAAAGCTGCGATTGGTTTACAAAGAATTTCCCGTCATTGGCGGCGATGCGGCAGTCATTGCCAGTTTTGCTTCGCAGTGTGCAGCCGTGCAGGACCAATTCTGGCCCTTCCACGATTGGCTGTTTGCCAATGTCAAGCAATGGCGGTCCGGCGATACGGTGGCGCAGCTCAAAGCCGGCGCCGCCGATCTGGGCCTGGATGCCGATGCCTTTGCCACCTGCCTGGATGGGCAGGAAACCCGCGATACGGTGGTGACCGATTTTGAGGAAGGCCGGAAGTATGGCATCCGGGGCACGCCCAACTTCGTGGTCAACGGCCACATGATCAACGGCCTGTTGTCCATGGATCAATTTGCCCCCATCATCGATGCCCTGATCCTGGAAGCGGAAAGCGGTCAACTGCCCGCGAACGTGGCAACGGTCACACCCATGCCCACCCCCGATACAGACTTCGACACCGCCAATGCCGCCGTCAAAGGCGACGCCAATGCGCCAGTCACCATCGTGGAATTCAGCGATTTTCAGTGCCCCTTCTGCCAGCGCTATTTCCAGCAAACCTACCCCCAGATCATCAAAGATTATGTGGATACGGGCAAAGTGCGCTATGTGTTCAAGAACTTCCCGCTGACCAGCATCCACCAGCAGGCCGTGGGCGCTGCCAACGCTGCTGCCTGTGCGGGGGCGCAGGACGCCTTCTGGCAGATGCACGACCTGTTGTTTGAGCAACAGTCACAATGGGCGGGCAACAGTGCCGCCACCGGGGTCTTCAAATCCTTTGCCGATCAGCTCGGCCTGGACACCGAGGCTTTTAACGCCTGTCTGGATAACGAACAGTTCTCCAGTGTCATCTTTGCCGACCAGCAGGAGGGCATCTCAGCCGGGGTCACCGGCACGCCGGCCTTCTTCATCAACGGCGTGCTCATCAGTGGCGCCCGACCCTACGAAGCCTTTGCGCAGTTGATCGAGCAACAACTCGGCCAATAACAGCAATTACGAAAACGACCGCCGGTCTCGACTGGCGGTCGCTTCAGTTATCGGTAATCGGCCAGTACACAAGAGTGTAAATGCGTTAGCCGCATCCGTGATGCGACTATTTTTCCCCGTGATGCGGCTATTTTCACCCGCGATGCGGCGGTTTAACACGCCCTCGTCTTACGCCAGCGGCCGGGTGACCACGAGCAAATCGGGGCGGGCGCCTTCGCTGAGCACAAAGCCCAGTTTACCGCTGATGCGCTTCATGGCAGTATTGTCTTCACGGAAGGTGGCGGTCGCATCCCGCACCCCCTCTTTCCTGCCGATTTCCAACAGGCAGCCGAGGAGGGCCGTGCCCAGGCCTGTGCCCTGGTATTCATCCCGCACCAGAAGGCCAAAGGTGGCATCGTTGGTGCCCGGGACTTTGCTCAGGCGGGCCACAGCGAGGATTTCAGTCGTCTGATCCTCGCTCGTGCGCTCAGCCACCAGCACGATCTGGCGCTCGAAGTCGGCAAAGCACACCTGGGCCAGACGTTCGTGGGCCACACGCTGTTGTAACTCCAATGGCTGGTCGTAACGCATGCGCACGGTTTCTTCCGACAGACGCCGGTGGAACTCCACCATCATCGGTTCGTCTTCGGGGCGAATGGGGCGGAAGGTGAGTTCGACGCCGGTGGTGGGATTGCGCCACGAAGTCACGTATTCTGACGGGTAGGGTCGGATGGCAGGGCGAGGAAGCTGGTCGGGATCGGTATCCGGATCGTGCAGAAGAATGCGGGCGTCGAGGGCGATCAGGCGTTCGGAGGACGCCAGCAAGGGATTGATGTCGATTTCCTTGATCCAGGTCTGCTCGACCACCAGTTGGCTGAAGCGGGCCATGAGTTTTTCCAGCTCGCCCAAATCGACGGCCTCGCGGCCGCGCACACCTTTGAGCGCCTGATAGATCTTGGTGCGTTCCATCATGCGCCGGGCCAGGGTGGTGTTCAGCGGGGGCAATGCCAGGGCGCTATCCTTGTACACTTCCACCATGATGCCACCGGTGCCGAAGAGGAGCACGGGTCCGAATTGGGCATCCAGACTGCTGCCAACGATGAGTTCGTAGCCCTCATCCAGATTGAGCATGGGCTGCACTGTCACGCCCAGGAAATCCTCGGGACTGAATTGCTCGCTCACCTTTGCCTTCATCTCGCTGAAGGCAGATTCCACAGCCACGGCATCTTCCAGATTCAAACGCACGCCACCCACATCCGATTTGTGGGTGATGGTGTGGGAGTGCAGTTTGACGACGACCGGGTAGCCGATGGCTTCGGCGGCGGCGACTGCGGCTTTCTCGCTGGTGGCGATACGGGTTTCGACCGTGGGAATACCATAAAAGGAGAGGATACGCTTGGATTCGTGTTCGGTGAGAATGGTACGACCCGCCTGCCGGGCCAGGTCCAGCACTTCCTGTGCCTGAATGCGGTATTGTTCGTATTTGCTGGGATTGGTGGAAAGCACGGGGGTCTCGTACAGGGCCCGCAGGCGGTCATTATAACGCCACATGTAGTTGAAAACGCGGGCCGCAGTGTCGGGATAAGGGTAGGTGGGGATGTTAGCCTGATTGAGGATACGCTCCCCGGCCTGAATCAAATCCCCCCCCATCCAACTCGCTAACACAGGCTTCCCTGTACCACGCGCCTGCACCCGACGGGCCAATTCGGCAGCGGTCTCGGTGGGGTCGGTCATGGCCTGGGGGGTGAGGATGACGAGCATGGCGTCGGCGTTGGGATCATCGGCTAGCAGATCGAGGGTATCGGCATAGCGGGCGGGATCAGCGTCTCCCAAAACGTCGATGGGGTTGTTATGGCTCCAGGCGGCGGGTAAAAGTTTGTTGAGCCGGGCCATGGTTTCGTCGCAGATGGGGGCCAGCTCGCCGTCACCCGAGACCAGAGCGTCGGTGGCCAGGACGCCGGGTCCGCCGGCATTCGTGACGATGCTGAGGCGGTTGCCCTGGGGCCGGGGTTGTTTGGCCAGGACTTCGGCAATGTCGAACATCTCGGAGATGCGATCTACCCGCAGGACGCCACAGCGGCGGAAGGCAGCATCGAGAACACCATCGCTGCCAGCCAAGGAGCCGGTGTGCGATGCCGCTGCCTTGGCCGCGGCAGCCGTGCGTCCGGCCTTGATGACGATGATGGGCTTGGTGAGGGCGACTTCACGGGCGGCAGCGATGAAGGAGCGGGCATCGCCCACGGTTTCCATGTAGATGACGATGGCATCTGTGCTTTCGTCTTCACCCAGATAATAGATCAAGTCGCCCCAACTGACATCGAGCATGGAGCCGATGGACACGAAATGACTGAATCCCACGTATTCGTTGTAGCTCCAGTCGAGCACGGCGGTGCACAGGGCGCCACTCTGGCTGATGAAACCGATGTTGCCTTTGTTGGCCATGCTGGCGGCAAAGGTGGCGTTGAGGCCTGTAACGGGGCTCATCACACCCAGGCAGTTGGGGCCGATGATGCGCATATTGCCGGCCCGGGCTTTCTCCAGAATCTCCTTTTCCAGCGCCGCACCCTCGGGGCCGATCTCCTTAAAGCCGGCGGAAATGATGATGGCGCCGGGCACGCCGGCGGCGATACATTCGCCGATGATGCCGGGCACAGTGCGGGCCGGCGTGACGATGATGGCCAGATCAACCGGATCGGGGATGGAGGCGATGTCGGGATAGGATTTGATGCCGAGGACATTGGGGCGCTTGGGATTGACGGGGAAGATGGTGCCGCCAAAGGGACTGCTGAGCAGATTCCAGAGGATGGTGCGGCCCACACTGCCCTCGCGCTCGGTGGCGCCGATCAGGGCCACGGTCCGGGGCGAGAAAATGGGGTCGAGGGCGTGACGGGTATAACGTAAAAAGTCACGGGTTGATTCGGGGATGAGGGGATTGAGGGCAGCCATACGCTTTTACCTCTTTGTGTGATTTGGGGTTTTTGTATGCTAACAGCTTGGAGCATTTTTGTAAATGATGGAGGTCATAGGAACGTAATGCCTGGCGAGAGCCTCTTAACGCCGAGGGGCGCAGAGAGAACAAGAGCTCTGCCGGGTGCGCCGCGCTTCGGCAGTGTGACACACATCAGACCCCCCAAAAAACAAAGAGACAAACATAAGTTTGCCTCTTTGCGAATGCGATGGTTTTTAGCAGAACATCGGGATTTAGATGAAGATGATTTGTGATCCGGCGGTCATATCCATGAAGTCACCGGCAGTGACGATGCCCTGAACGCCATCCACGAAGTCCTCTTCTTTGATGTCCATCATATCGACGGTCATCTTGCAGGCGTAAAGATGGGCGCCGGCGTCGGCCAGCATCTCGATATATTCGCGTACGGGCGGCACATCCAGCTCTTCCATTTTCTTTTTCATCAGGCTGGTCGAAAAGGCCGTCATGCCCGGCAGCATACCCATGATGTTGGGGATGCCGAGATTGCCGGGGACGCCCATCATGGACATTTTCATGCTGGTGTTGGCCACCGGGGCGATCTCCAGGTGATCTACCCGATCTTTGCGGATCAGGTCCAGGCCCCAGAAGGTGAAGAAGATGGTGACATCGATGCCGTTGCCCAGGGCTGCCCAGCCCATGATCAGGGCCGGGTAAGCCATATCGAGATTGCCCTTGGAGCAAATAAAAGTGACGTGTCGGTTGTCGTCAGACATAGGTAGTCTCTCCTGTGCAGGTGTTAGGGACGAGAAGGATGGAAGGGATTAAACGCAACCCTGGGGCTTGCCCAGACCAGCGATTTTGGCGACTTTTTTGGCCGGGCCTTTGGGGAAGAGCTTGAACAGCTCTTTGGTGCTGACTCCGGCGCCTTTGGTGATCTGGCGCAGGGTAGGAGAAACACCGAGGACACCGGCGATCTGGCGGCACCAGTTGATGACCTGCCAGTGGGCGTCGGTGAGCTCAATGCCCTCGGCTTTGGCGATTTCGACCGCCAGTTCCGGCGTCCATTGGCTGGTATCGAGCATGAAGCCTTCTTCATTGACTTCGATATTGAGTCCGAGCATTTCTTTGGTAACCATATTTACCTCTCTTGATAGGGGGCGGGAATAGATGGAGTGATGGGTTATAGTTGATTATTGGTGGCCGTTCTTGGGACCTTCGCCCATGGATTTCAGCATCTGGAGGGTTAGTCCCAGGCCTCGGCGCACTTGCGGGTTGCGCAATTGCCGCAGCAGCCCAAAGAATGATGTGTCGATCGCTTGCGGTTCTTCTTCGGCACTGCGCATTGTCTGCGTGAGATTTTGCATCGTCAGCATGACTTCCGGCTGCGTCATCTCTTTGACGGTGGTGAGAATGGTGACGATGTTATCACCCAACGCTTTGATATCCTCGGGGCCAAAAGCGTCGACGATGTTGTCGATGACATAGAATCCCTGGCGGAAGTTCTCGAAATAGCCCTTGCGCTCCATCTCGTCCATTTGCTGGACGGCCGTGAGGAAGGCATCGTTGAAGATGGGGCCCAGGTCGGTGATCAGATCATCCAGGCTCTCCAACTGGTCGAGCATGTTCTCGATGTTACGGGTGTTGCGGGCCAGGCGTTTGAGCAGATGCAACAAGTCTTCAAGTTGGACGTAGGGTTCAACCTCAGAGAGTTCCTCGATCGCCGCCAGATACATGTCGTTGACAATGGGCACCATGTCGTCTTTGAGCTCGTCCAGGCCACGTTGGCGCTGTCGTTGCTCGGCGATGTATTCGGTGACGACCTGGAGTTGGCCGCTGAGGGCATCAACCTTGGCATTGAGTTCTTGTAAAGTGTGAGTCGATTCCATGATTTGCCCCCTTACATCCATTTGCCGGCCATACTCATCTGGGCGGTGATGGGCATGGGTTTGCCTTTGAGCAAGATGTTCCAGTACATCCAGCGGAAGAGTACCTTGCCCCAGTGGTTCATGCGGGATTCCTGCAGCAAGGAGAAGGGCCCTACCCCGGGCAGAGGGAATTTCCCGGGCAGGGGTTCGACATCGTAGTTGAAGTCGATGAGGAAGCCTTTGCCAAAGCCCGATTCGATGTAGCAGTTGGCATGGCCATCGAAGGTGGGTTTCAGGTCCAGGCCGTCGATGTAGCGCAGGAAGTTCTTGATGAAGACATCGCCTTCGAAATGCGCCACCGAGCCGGCTTTGGAGCTGGGCAGATTGGTAGCGTCGCCGAGCACAAAGACATTGTCGAACTTCTGGGCCTTGAGGGTGTGTTTATCGGTGGGGATAAAGGCCAGTTCGTCCCCCAGACCCGAGCGCTCGATCACTTCGCTGCCCATATTGATGGGGATGGAGACCAGCAGATCGTATGCCACCTCCTGCTCGTCGTAGGAGATGATCTTGTTGGCGTCGGGATCGACCTCCATGATATTGAACTCGGGCACAACCTTGATGTTCTTCTGTTCCAGGATGTCGCCCAGCCGCTCCGCTGCCCGTGGCTTGGTAAATGCCCCTGACAGCGGCGTGACGAGGGTTAGATCGACCCGATCCCGAATCCCTTCTTCGTGGAAAAACCAGTCGGCAAGGAACATAAACTCCAGCGGGGCCACGGGGCATTTGATGGGCATTTCGGCGATGTTAAGGACAAGACGCCCGCCTTCCCAGGTGCGCAGTTTTTTGGCCAGAGCCGTGGAGCCGGCCGGCGTGTAGAAATCAAAAATGCTCTTATGCCATTCTTGCTCGGTCAAGCCCGGCGTTTCTTCGGGCACGATGCGCGAACCTGTGGTGATGATCAAATAATCATAGCGCAACGTGCGCTTATCTTTTTTGATACGTACCTGGCTTTTATCGGGCTCGATGATCTCGATTTCAGAGATGACGACTTCGACATCCCGCGGCAAATAATCACGGCGAGGGCGCTTGACATCATTTTCGCTGTAGATGCCGAAGGGGATGAACAAGAGGCCGGGCTGATACAGGTGGGTTTCGGACTGATCGACGACGGTGATCTTCCATTCGTCGGGGCTCAGTTCCTGGCTCAGTTTGTTGGCGACAATGGTGCCAGCCGTGCCGCCACCAAGAATGAGGATGCGTTTCATATGAGAGGTAAGCTCCTTCTGTAAAAAAAATGGGTAACTGGATAAAAAAATTCGGCCGAAAAATCAGGGATTCCGTGACATCTGTGATTAAGAATGCCTTGTCAATCGACAAAATTTCTCTTCGTTAGACTCCAGTGGGGAATAAGATGGGGTGATATCTGGTGGCGTCGTTGCTCTGGGGGGTCATGGCTTCATTCCTGCTGGGCGATCTCGATGATTTTCTGCAGGCGGTGTTTGTTCTTCAAGCGATCAGTGGCAATATACGAGACAATATCAGCAATTCGTTGCACGTACGGCAGGGTTGCTTGCTGCTGCTCTAGCGTAAGATGATGTACTTCGTGCACATGTTGGGCAATCACACTCGGCTCCATGCCTAAATCCTCAGCGATTGTCCGCAGCTCCTGTTCATCGGGAGGCCACAGCTCCGGGGCAATACCGCCCAATATGAGCATGCCTTTGATCTCATTACCGGCACGGATGAAACCGCGCGCACACAGGAGGCCGAGATGGCTGGGCTGAAAGCGTGGCATCAGGGAAGGCACCTGCGCCAGTTTGGCCCAATGTTGCATACAACGCTTGTGCGCATTGGGCGACTGCTCCGCCGCCAAGAAATAACCACAGGGGTTACTGGGGCGGCTCACGGCATGACCCTGCAGATCTGTGATCAAGGACATCACCCCCAGCAGTTCGGCAAAGCCGTCCAGGGTGAGTTGAATACACTCGAGGGGCAGGAATAATTCGAGGGCGAGGTCGTCCGCCATGGCGAAGTCGCCGTTGGACGGTGTTTCGGCCAGAGCTCGCCCAAAGGCAAAGCCATGGCTTTGTAACCAGGCCTCGATCTGGTTGCGCGGAAAGCGCCACTGATTCCCCACCTTGATGCCAGGCATCCGTCCTTGATCCGCCATACGGTAGATGGTTGTGCGATCGACCTGGAGAATTTCTGTGAGTTGTTTGGTAGTTAGTAATTCGGACATGCGAATATATCGAGTGAGATGTAATTAGGTTCACGAGTCTGTGAACATATTAACACTATTCGCCAGAGCTGACTATGATCTGTGTCATATTTAGTAAGATTTGCTGCATGTTGTGCCCAGCCATGATCCAAATGTGACTCGCGGGCCTCCTGATGCACAGTATACGGCTCCATAGCACACCCCTATATGCAACTTATGCAATAACGTGTATATGTAGTTTATCAAGACAAAACCAGAGACAATATGCCATTTTTCGTTCACGCAATCAAAAACGACAAGTGGTCGATTGGCTACGTTATCACCAAAATGAGCCTTATTTATGATTAAGATCATATGAAAATAGCATAAGCATCTACTATAATGAATCTGCGTCACATCCGGATTTCCGGATACTAGCAACATCAACGCTGCCTACAGCCAGACAAGCGTTGCCCTCCCCGACATGATCCCTTTCTCATCATTCATTCCATCTAAGCAATTGCCCTGTACCAGGAAGTGAAAAGCCCATGAAAAACAAAAACTGGTGGGTGGTCGGCGCCCTGATCACTTTGATCATCCTCATCGTGCCGATTGCCTATTTCGTTCCCAAATCGAATGCTGCGAAGATTGATGATCCTTGGGCGCATATGCCCCAGCATCCCATCCCCACCGATCACACCGGTCTCATCCAGGGACCTTTTGCAAGCGGCCAGGATGTCACCAAAGCCTGTCTACAGTGCCATCCCGAAGCGGGTGAAACCATGCTGCATAATAATCACTTCACCTGGTCGCATGGCCCCTACGATGTGCCCGGCCATGAGGAGCCTGTCTACACAGGCAAGAAAAACGTGATCAACAATTTTTGCATAGCGATTAAGCCCAACTGGCCGCCCTGTACAGCCTGTCATGCCGGATATGGGTGGCAAGACAATCATTTCGACTTCAATGATCCCACAAATATCGACTGCCTGGCCTGTCATGACACCACGGGACTTTATGTGAAAGCCAATTCGGGCTACCCGGCTAAGGGTGTGGATCTGGTGGATGTTGCCAAACATGTGGGCAACCCCACCCGCCTGGACTGCGGCGCCTGTCACTTCCGCGGTGGCGGCGGGGATGCTGTCAAGCACGGAGACCTGGACAACTCGCTGATCAATCCGTCCGCTGATCTGGATGTTCACATGGGCAAGTACGATTTTGCCTGCACCGACTGCCACCGCTACGAAGGAGAGCATCAGTGGAGCGGCCGTTCCATCAGCGTCAGCCTGGATAACGCAAATCAAACCCGTTGCACCGACTGCCATGCGCAGAAGCCGCACGCAGACGACCGCCTTAATCTGCATACTGATAGCGTTGCCTGCCAGACCTGCCATATTCCCGCTTTTGCTCGCAAGGAAGCTACGAAGATGTGGTGGGACTGGTCCAAAGCGGGTGACGATACTCGCCCCCAGAATCCGCACGAGTATCTCAAGATCAAGGGCGAATTCATCTACGAAAAAAACGTCATCCCCGAATACGCCTGGTACAACGGCATCGTCAAAGACCGCTATCTGATCGGGGACAAAATCGATCCGACTGTCGAGACAATCATAAACATGCCGGCAGGCAACATCGATGATGCCAATGCCAAGATATTCCCCTTCAAAGTGCACCACGCCACGCAACCCTACGACAAAGTCTACGATATCCTGCTAACACCCAAGACCTTTGGCGAGGACGGTTACTGGACCGACTTCGAATGGGACAAAGCCTTGCGTCTCGGCGCCGAGGCGCATAATCTCCCGTATAGCGGCGAATATGGCTTTGCGCCCACGGCCATGGTTTGGCCCACAACGCACATGGTAGCTCCGAAAGAGCAGGCTTTACAATGTAACGCCTGCCATACACCCGGCGGCTCGACCGGGCGCCTGGACTGGAAAGCGCTGGGGTACGATGGCGATCCCATGTTCTTTGGCAGTCGTAAGCTCGAAGGCAAAGTCGCTAACGTGCCGAGTGGAGGCGCACAATGATGCAACACCGTTTCAAGCACCTCTTTTTCGCAGTGCTGCTGGTTCTGCTCCTGGCACTCATGGCCGTGGGCACAGCCGCCGCCCAAACTTCACCGATCCATCCCACCTTTCCCCTGTTAGATCACGATGGCACCAACGTCCTGGTTTCGGGCAAGCCCGTTTCCACCATGCAAACCTGCGCTGGCTGCCACAATACCGAACTCATCGAAAAGCACGGCTTTCATAGTCGCGTGGGCCTGGACAACCTGACCGCCCCCGGTTCGGCGCCCAGCGGACGACCATGGGACATCAGTCAGGGTCTCTACGGCATGTGGGATCCCATCCTCTACCGTTATCTCAGCCCCCACGGCGATGCCACCATCGATCTGGGAACCGCCGATTGGATCAAGACCTACGGGCAGCGCCACGTCGGCGGTGGGCCTGCCGTCACGGCCCAAAATGGTCATCCCCTGACCTCGCTGACCCCCAGCGCTACCAATCCCGAAACGGCCACGCAAGACCCCAAAACGGGCGCAACCCAGGCCTGGAATTGGCAGGAATCGGGGGTGGTTGAAAACAACTGTTTCCTCTGTCACACGCCCGATCCCGATAACGCCGCCCGTCTCGATGCCCTTCAGCGTGGCCAGTTCGGCTGGGCCGACACCGCCACCTTACAAAACGAAGGCATCGTCAGTCGGCTGGGGGACGCCTGGCTGTACAATTCCGACGCTTTTGGTGATGATGGCAAGCTGAAGAAAGATTATGTCAAGCTACAGAGCCCATCCGCCGCTAACTGTGGCCAGTGTCACGGCAAAGTCTTCGTGGGCACGGAGTCCTTCCTTTCTTATGACGACCTGGCAACGGATAACTGGACCACGCAGCGCACAGGGCAAATCTTCTCGGGGCAACGCATCTCCGACAGTGCTTTGAATCTCGCTCACAAAGAGACGCTCACCCACTCCTGGGATGTTCACGCCGAACGCAATCTCAAATGCACTGACTGCCATTACGCCATCAACAACCCCGCTACCTACCAGCCCCCGGCAGAACTGATGCCCAAGCATCTCACCTTCGAACCGCGCCGCCCCGATATCGCTGACTATCTGCAAAACCCCAGCCATGATCTGGCTCACGGCCCCCAATTCAAAGCGGAGGCAAGCTCCCTGATGACTCAGGACATGCGGCGCTGTGAGTCCTGCCATGATTTTAAGTCGACGCACACCTGGCTACCCTACGAAGACAAGCACAGCGCCAGCCTCAGTTGTGAAGCCTGCCACGTCCCCGAAATACATGCCCCGGCCCTCGCTATGAACGATTGGACCGTGGTCGATACGGCGGGGAAGGGCATCGTTAGTTATCGTGGCGTCGCCGGCGATGGGGACCCTCAAAACCCCCACAATCTCATCGTGGGTTACAAGCCTATTCTCTTCCCACGCGCCAACGTCGATGGGAAAATGCGCCTGGCGCCATACAACCTGGTAAGCTCCTGGTACTGGGTGTACGGCGAACCGGCGCGGCCCGTGCGCCAGCAGGATCTGCAAAAAGCGTTCCTGGTCGATGGCCAGTACAAGGCCGGGATTCTGGCCGCGTTTGACACGAACGGCGACGGTGTGTTGGACAAAACAGAGTTGCGCATCGACACGGACAGCAAACAAGAGACGGTGAAGGCACAGCTCGAAGCCCTGGGCTTACAAAACCCCCGCATCGAGGCCGAAGTGACACCCTACAGCCTCTCTCACGATGTCGCCTATGGGGATTTCGTCACCAAAGACTGTAAGGCCTGCCATAGCGATGCTTCGCGGGTATCGCAGCCGATGCTGCTGGCAACCTACATCCCCGGCAACGTGCAGCCACACCTGCTCAAGGATGCAAACATGGAGTTCGCGGGAGAGCTCATGGGTGACAAGGACGGTGCACTTTATGCTGTTCCCAGCACCGCAAAAGAGCATCTGTACCTGCCTGGCCATGATCGCCTCAAGTGGATCGACTGGCTGGGCATCCTCATGCTCCTGGCTGTGTTCGCAGGCGTTGCCGTGCATGGCGGGCTCCGCCTTTATGCAGATGCCCACCGCTCCCACACGCATCACGGCAACACCCGTAAGCTCTACCTCTACACCTTCTACGAACGGCTGTGGCATTGGCTGCAGGCGCTGGCCATCCTCCTCCTGATCCTGACCGGGATTGTCGTGCATCGCCCCGACATGTTTGGTGCTGTCGATTTAGGCATCGTCGTACCCATCCACAATGTCCTGGGCTTTCTACTCCTCTTCAATGCCTTCTTCTCACTGTTCTATTTCGTGGCCGGGCGAAGCATCAAGCAGTTCTTGCCAGCTCCGAAAGGTTTCTTCTATGGCGCCCTGCTACAAGCAAAGTTCTATGCCCGGGGCATTTTCAAGGGTGAAGCTCATCCCTACGAAAAATCAGAAAAACGAAAGATGAACCCCTTACAGCAAGCCACCTATCTGGTCATCCTCAATGTGCTTTTGCCCTTGCAGATCATCACCGGC